>NZ_VMMF01000010.1:0-112776 GCF_013277075.1 Streptococcus sp. 959 | reverse complement strand
TACTCAATGAAAATCAAAGAGCAAACTAGGAAGCTAGCCGTAGGTTGCTCAAAGCACTGCTTTGAGGTTGTAGATAGAACTGACGAAGTCAGTAACATATATACGGCAAGGCGAAGCTGACGTGGTTTGAATTTGATTTTCGAAGAGTATTATTCTTCATCTGGTGTGAGGATCATAGGGATAATAATCGGTTCACGTTCTGTATTTTCATAGAGGAAGGGGCGAATAGCGTTGACAATGGCACCATTGACAGATTGTACGCTAGCGTCCTTATTTTTCAGTGCGATACGAATAGCATTGAAGAGGATGCGCTGGCTTTGGCGAATCAAGTCGCCAGACTCTCTCATGTAGACAAAGCCTCGGCTAAGGATGTCTGGGCCAGACAAAATCATCTGAGATTTGAAGTCAACAGTTGCGACTGCCAGAACGACACCATCTTCAGATAAATCTCGACGATCTTTGAGGACAGCGGCACCGATTTCACCGATACGATTTCCATCGACATAGATATCTTGAGCGTTGAAATGACCTGCGATACGAGCTGAGTCAGCAGTAAGGGCAAGCACATCACCATTGCTCATGATAAAGATATTGTCCTTCTCAACACCAGTATCCACTGCTAGTCCAGCGTGGACTTTTTGCATGCGGTATTCACCGTGGACAGGCATGAAGTATTTTGGCTTAATCAAGCGGAGCATGAGTTTTTGCTCTTGCTGGCCACCGTGTCCAGATGTATGGATATTATTCACTTTACCGTGGATAACTTCAACACCAGCTTCAGAAATGATGTTGATCAGCTTGTTGACGCTAGTAGTATTTCCAGGGATTGGACTAGAAGAGAAGATAACAGTATCGCCTGGTTGGAGTTGTACCTGACGGTGGGTTCCGTTGGCGATACGAGAGAGGGCCGCCATAGGCTCGCCCTGACTACCTGTACAGAGGATGAGAACCTCGCCTGCAGGATAATCTTTGATTTCATTTGGCTCGATAAAGGTGCCCTTAGGAGCTTTGATGTAGCCAAGATCGATTCCGTTGACAATGGCCTTTTCCATAGAACGGCCAAATACCGCAATCTTACGTCCAGTCTTAACAGCAGCTTCTGTTGCTTGCTGGAGACGGAAGATATTTGAGGCAAAGGATGCAAAGATGATACGTCCTTCAATGCCTTGGATAATCTTCATGATGGACTGACCAACGACTTTTTCAGAGTTGGTAAAGGTTGGCACTTCTGCATTTGTCGAGTCAGACAGGAGACAGAGCACGCCTTCTTCGCCAAGGGCTGCCATACGGTGCAAGTCCGCAGGTTCTCCAACTGGAGTAAAGTCGAACTTGAAGTCACCCGTACAAACGATTTTCCCCTGAGGAGTATGGATGACAATCCCTAAAGGTTCTGGAATAGAGTGAGTCGTTCTAAAGAACGTTGCCTTGAGGTTTTTAAAGGTCAACTCAGTATTGTGGTTGATTTCGTAAAGTTTGGCGTTGCGCAAGAGGCCGTGTTCTTCGAGTTTCCCACGGATCAAAGCCAAGGCAAGCGGTCCAGCGTAGATAGGGACATTTGCTTGCTTGAGCAGGAAAGGAATCCCACCAATGTGGTCCTCGTGTCCGTGTGTAATCAAAACAGCCTTAACGCGGTCGATATTGTCCACGATATAAGAGTAGTCAGGAATGACATAGTCGATACCTAGCAAGTCATCTTCTGGGAATTTAATCCCAGCATCGACGATGATAATCTCATCTTGGTATTCAATCCCGTATGTATTTTTCCCGATTTCTCCCAGACCACCGATGGCAAAAACGCCGACTTCTTCAGGTTTAAGAGTATAGGCCATATTAGAACTCCGTGATTTCGAAGGCGCCAGTTTCTTTTTCGTAATCTAGCAATTTGTCAGACAAGAGTTCGATATACTCGATATTGTACTCTGGGCGATTTTCTTCGACAAGTTGACGAGCAGCGATGCGACCCTCAAGTTCTGAGCTGGCATCGATGTCTAGGTAAAGTGCGCGTGTAGTTTCACGACGTGGGCTACGTTCTTTTGTTTCTTGATAAAAAACTTTGTAAATCATATAGTTCCTTTCTATTTACAGGTCAGCTTATTCCAAACTTTTAGCAGATATTTGCTTGATTTCATTCCATTTTTTGTCTAGATTGACCTTGATTCGTTACAATTATTTCAATTATACCACAAAATGAAAAATTAGTAAAAGACGGAAACGAGAAAGTCATAGGGTCACTCATTAGGAAGCGTTTGCAAAAATAAAGAAAGTATGTTATCTTGATAATGGGAGTGGAATTTATCGTTTGTCATAATTTCCTATAGTTTTTAAGTCAAGGAGGTTGCCCTATGTATAACTTATTTTCTTTTGCTATCGGAGTCCGCTTGGTGGCTTTTATTGTTTTTGTTGTTTGTGTTTATGCGGGGAATCTTCTATTTGCCAAAATGGAACGACGACAAAGCAAGCTCTTGTGGAAGATTAGTTTTGTGACTCTCTACTCTCTTTTTCTCCTACTCGTGACCTATGTCGTTTGGTTTGTATTTTACTTTGGATTAAATGCTTAGATGCCCTGCTTATGCTGGGGCATTTTTGTTTGGGGGCAAAGAAAATTCCCATGTGCCAGCTTTTGTAGTATAATAGTAAGCAGACCAAAAGATAGGAATGTGTTATGAAAGTATTAGCTTTTGATACGTCCAGCAAGGCTCTTTCTCTCGCTATTTTAGAGGATAAGCAGGTTCTTGCCGAGACGACGATTAATATCAAGAAAAATCACAGTATTACCCTTATGCCTGCCATCGATTTTTTGATGGCAAGTTTGGATTGGACGCCCAAGGATTTGGACCGAATCGTGGTGGCAGAAGGGCCAGGTAGCTACACAGGCTTGCGAATTGCGGTCGCAACGGCTAAGACTTTGGCTCACACTCTGAACATCGAGTTAGTTGGTATGTCTAGCCTCTTGGCTTTGGTGCCCTACCAACAAGAAGGCTTGTTCGTCCCCTTGATGGATGCGCGTCGCAACAATGTTTATGCAGGATTTTATGAAAATGCTAAATCTGTCATGCCAGAAGCACACTTGCCTTTTGAGCGAGTGATTGAGTTAATCAAGGGCGCTAGTCAGGTAACCTTTGTCGGAGAAGTTGGCCCCTTTGTGGAGCAGATTCAAGAACACTTGCCAAGGACTAATTATAAAGAAACATTGCCTAATGCAGCCAATCTTGCTCTTTTGACTTGGGACAAGGAAGCAGACTCCTTGCATGATTTTGTGCCGAACTACCTCAAACGTGTTGAGGCTGAGGAAAACTGGCTCAAGAACCACACCGAGTCTGGTGAGTCTTATATTAAACGTCTATGATAGAAATCAAACGAATCCAACAACAGCCTGACCTGGCTCAAGCCACCTACGCTGTTATGGTAGATGTTTACTCAGTCAGTCCTTGGACGCTGGAACAAATCCAAGCAGACCTGTCCCAAGATCAGACTTGGTATGTTCTGGCTTATGATGGGGAAGAAGTGATTGGCTTTCTAGCTGTGCAGGAGAATCTTTTTGAGGCAGAAGTCTTGCAAATCGCTGTCAAAGGAGCTTATCAGGGTCAGGGAATTGCGTCAGCCTTGTTTGCTCAATTGCCGACAGACAAGGAAATTTTCCTCGAAGTTAGAAAGTCGAACCACCGAGCGCAAGCATTTTACAAGAAAGAAAAAATGGCAGTCATCGCTGAGCGAAAGGCTTATTACCATGATCCAGTCGAGGACGCCATCATCATGAAGAGAGAAATAGATGAAGGATAGATATATTTTAGCATTTGAGACATCCTGTGATGAGACCAGTGTTGCCGTCTTGAAAAACGACGACCATCTCTTGTCCAATGTCATTGCTAGTCAAATTGAGAGCCACAAACGTTTTGGGGGCGTAGTGCCTGAAGTAGCCAGTCGTCACCATGTCGAGGTCATTACAGCCTGTATCGAGGAGGCACTGGCAGAAGCAGGGATTACCGAAGAGGACGTGACAGCTGTGGCGGTTACCTATGGACCGGGCTTGGTCGGAGCCTTACTAGTAGGTTTATCAGCTGCTAAGGCCTTTGCTTGGGCTCATGGACTTCCGCTGATCCCTGTTAACCACATGGCTGGTCACCTCATGGCCGCTCAGAGTGTAGAGCCTTTGGAGTTTCCCTTGCTAGCACTTTTAGTAAGTGGTGGGCACACAGAGTTGGTCTATGTTTCTGAGGCAGGTGACTACAAGATTGTTGGAGAAACGCGAGATGACGCGGTTGGTGAGGCTTATGATAAGGTCGGCCGTGTCATGGGCTTGACCTATCCTGCAGGTCGTGAGATTGACGAGCTAGCTCATCAGGGGCAGGATATTTATGATTTCCCTCGTGCCATGATTAGGGAAGATAATCTGGAGTTTTCATTCTCAGGTTTGAAGTCTGCCTTTATCAATCTTCATCACAATGCCGAGCAAAAGGGAGAGAGCTTGTCTACAGCGGACTTGTGTGCATCCTTCCAAGCAGCTGTCCTGGATATTCTCATGGCAAAAACCAAGAAGGCTTTGGAGAAATACCCTGTTAAAACTCTAGTCGTGGCTGGAGGTGTGGCAGCCAATAAAGGTCTCAGAGAACGCCTAGCAACTGAAATTACAGATGTCAAGGTCATCATCCCCCCTCTGCGTCTCTGTGGAGACAATGCAGGCATGATTGCCTATGCCAGCGTTAGCGAGTGGAACAAAGAAAACTTTGCGAACTTGGACCTCAATGCCAAACCAAGTCTCGCTTTTGATACTATGGAATAAGGAGTCAGCTTAAGGCTGGCTTTTTTGCCTTTTTAAATGTCAGAATATTTTGACAAATTATTGTAAATAATGATATAATATATAAAGAATAGGAGGTGGCCAGATGATTGAGAGAATGGAATTGGGAGAATTTTACAAGGAATTGCGCTTGGCTAGAAAGCTAAAACAGTCAGATGTAGCTTGTGCTGGACTAACAGCCTCTCAGTTATCCAAGTTTGAACTAGGACAGTCTATGCTATCTGCGGACAAGCTGATCCTAGCTATTCAAGGGATCAATATGAATTTTGATGAGTTTGGGCACAAGCTCAACAACTATCAAGAATCCCCACATATGCGAATTGGTAGAAGGGTTGTGGATCGCTTTGCCCATCAAGATATTGCTGGCTTAGAGCAACTGTTGGAGGAAGTCGAGCAAGAACAGATGGCGCAGACCTATCGTCGTTTGAATGCCATTGTGATTAAAAACGCCATCCATTCCTTAAATAAGAGATATCCGCTAACAGATGAGGATAGGGAGTTTCTGACTATCTATCTCTATGCTATTGAGTCTTGGACCTGGTTTGAACTCTATCTTTTTTGCAATACCATGCCTTTCTTGAGCAATCAAGATTTGATATTTTTATCAACCGCTTTAATTGAGAAATCTAAAGAATTTAAAGAGTTAGTACACAATCGATTGTATATGAAGCAAGGGATTTTAAATATCTTATCAGAACTCATGGAGCGTAAACTTTTTTCCTATATCCCAATCTTTGAAGCCGAG
This sequence comes from Streptococcus sp. 959, assembly GCF_013277075.1. Lineage (GTDB taxonomy): Bacteria > Bacillota > Bacilli > Lactobacillales > Streptococcaceae > Streptococcus > Streptococcus pseudopneumoniae_C. The sequence goes on along the minus strand of NZ_VMMF01000010.1, from coordinate 107,233 downwards.
TTGGAGAGTATGCTACGTCCGTATGATGTTTTTGAAAAAGTATTATGGCAATTTTTAAAGAAAATGAGTGTTTTCCTTCAAACTAAGGGAAGCAATCAAAAAGAGATTGAACACTTTATCCAATCTTTGCAAGTATTAGAAAATCCACAATTGATAGCCCTTTTTGAATTGCGTTTGCAGCAATTCAAAGAACTTATTGATTAGTCAACAATCGCAAATCTGAAATCTCTATAAGAAAAAATATCAAATATGCGATTTTCTAAAATAAGTCAATTTCTGTGTTATACTATCCCTGTAAAGCACTTGAAGCAAATCTTAAGTCGCAAAAGTGGTTTATAGATGGGAATTGGTACAGTATATGTTTAATTCTGAGCATGCTGTAAATAGCTGGACTAAAAGTGAAACTTGGTATCCTAGATAAAATGAGGTAAACGATGGAAAAGCAAAGTCAGTTGCAAATGTTGATTCATTCCCTGTACAATAATAAAGAAATTAGCTTGACGGAAGAATTTAGGAAGCAATTGCTGGAAACAGCGAAACAGTTTTCTAGTAGCAGTGAAGATTTGCTAGCTACACGTCTTTCTTTTGCCGTTTCTAAAGAATTATTGGGCTTTAAAGGTGAACCACCGACAGAGTTGTTGGATTTAGCAAAAATTGTCCAAAAGAAAGAAGCCAAATACAAGCAGGGAATAGTGTGGTCTGGTATTTTTAAAATATGATTCATTATAGGATACGTTATTAACATCGCATAATGGGTGAATCTAAAATGAAAAAGAATATAAGCAAGCTTGGATCTCAATGCCAGACCAAGTCTCGCTTTTGATACTATGGAATAAAATGGAGTCTGTCTGATTATAATCAGCAGACTTTTTTCTCTTTCCTGAATGTGTTATAATAGTCCATGCTGTGGCTGGAACTGATTCAGCCCATTTATTAAGATAATATGAGGAGAAAGATGAAAGAAAAAGGATTTTGGGAGGGAGCGCAGGCAGCTATGCCAACGGCCCTTGGTTATGTCAGTATCGGGCTGGCCTGTGGAATTATCGGTGCGCCCTATGTGACGCCTGTTGAGATGGGCTTGATGAGCCTCTTTGTTTATGCTGGGAGCGCCCAGTTTGCCATGTTGGCACTGATTGCAGTGCAGGCACCTGTAGCAGCTATTGCTATGACGGTCTTTTTGATTAATTTGCGTCTCTTTTTGTTGAGCTTGCACGCATCGACCTATTTCCGTCATACCAGTCTTTGGCACAATATCGGTATGTCTAGTATCTTGACGGATGAGACTTATGGCGTTTTGATGGGCGAATTGGCCCATGCAGACAAGGTCAATCCTATGTGGATGCACGGAAACAATCTCAACAGCTATGTGGCTTGGTTTGTGGGAACAGTTGTCGGAACGGCTCTGGGTGGCCTGCTGCCAAATCCAGAAATCTTTGGCTTGGATTTTGCCCTGGTTGGGATGTTTATCGGAATTTTTGCTTCGCAATTCCAGATTATGCAAAGACGGATTCCTGTCCGAAATCTGCTCATTATCCTAGCAGTTGTTGCGGTGTCCTTCTTTTTACTCTTGACAGTGGTGTCTCAGTCACTAGCTGTTCTGTTTGCGACGCTACTTGGTTGTACAATGGGGGTGGTTTTAGATGGTCAGTAAGTATCTTTTATTAGCAGTGATTTTCTCTGGCTTGGTGACTTGGATTCCCCGTATGATTCCTTTCATCTTGGTCAAGTATAAGGGTTTGCCTGCGATTATTGAGCGTTTTTTGAAGTTCTTGCCCGTTTCTATTATCTTTGCCTTGATTCTTTCAAGCGTAGTGACAGGTAAGGTTGGTAGCCTGCCTCAAATCAAATGGCTAGACTTCTTAGCAGTCTTTCCAACGGCTTGGGTAGCCTTTCGCTACCGTAATCTAGTCGGAACAGTTCTCTTCGGAGTAGTCTTGATTGCCATCTTGCGTTTGGTCTTTTAAATTAGCCATAAAGAAAACTTATCACAGAGATAGATATCATATAATGGCGTAAATGCTCTTTTTCTGTTAAGATTATAAGGTATTCTATTTTGGAGGAAATGAAATGAAAAAAATCGTTAAATACTCATCTCTTGCTGCCCTAGGGCTTGTTGCTGCAGGTGTTTTAGCAGCTTGCTCAGGTGGTGCTAAGAAAGAAGGAGAAGCAGCTAGCAAGAAAGAAATTATCGTTGCAACTAATGCTACACCAAAACCATTCAACTATGAAGAAAATGGCGAATTGACTGGTTACGAGATTGAAGTGGTTCGCGCTATCTTTAAAGACTCTGACAAATATGATGTCAAGTTTGAGAAGACAGAGTGGTCAGGTGTCTTTGCAGGACTTGATGCTGACCGTTACAATATGGCTGTTAGCAACATCAGCTACACTAAAGAACGTGCTGAAAAATACCTTTATGCAGCTCCAACTGCTAAAAACCCTAACGTTCTTGTAGTGAAAAAAGATGACCCTAGCATCAAATCGCTTGATGATATCGGTGGAAAATCAACAGAAGTTGTTCAAGGGACAACATCTGCTAAACAGCTAGAAGACTACAACAAACAACATTCAGATAATCCAACTGTCCTAAAGTATACTAAAGCGGACTTCCAACAAATCATGGGACGCTTGAGCGATGGCCAGTTTGACTACAAGATTTTTGATAAAATCGGTGTTGAAACAGTCATCAAGGACCAAGGTTTGGACAACTTGAAAGTTATTGAACTTCCAAGTGACCAACAACCTTATGTTTACCCACTTCTTGCTAAAGGTCAAGATGAGTTGAAAACATTTGTAGACAAACGTATCCAAGAACTCTACAAAGACGGAACTCTTGAAAAATTGTCTAAACAATTCTTCGGAGACACTTACCTACCAGCAGAAGCTGATATTAAATAATTTTTTGAAGTCATCCATTCGGAATAAGATGGGTGATTTCTCAGTTTTTAGGGGTATAGTTTTAAACTATATATCTGGCTATCTAATAACAATTTGTGAAATCAAACAAATTGTGAGATACTAGTACGGTATTATTTTTAAGGAGAAAGAATCATGAAAATCAAAAAATGGCTTGGTGTAGCAGCCCTTGCTACAGTCGCAGGTTTGGCTCTTGCAGCTTGCGGAAACTCAGAAAAGAAAGCAGACAATGCAACAACTGTTAAAATCGCAACTGTTAACCGTAGCGGTTCTGAAGAAAAACGTTGGGACAAAATCCAAGAATTGGTTAAAAAAGACGGAATCACTTTGGAATTTACAGAGTTCACAGACTACTCACAACCAAACAAGGCAACTGCTGATGGCGAAGTAGACTTGAACGCTTTCCAACACTACAACTTCTTGAACAACTGGAATAAAGAAAACGGGAAAGACCTTGTAGCGATTGCAGATACTTACATCTCTCCAATCCGTCTTTACTCAGGTTTGAATGGAAGCGACAACAAGTACACTAAAGTAGAAGACATCCCAGCAAACGGAGAAATCGCTGTACCGAACGACGCTACAAACGAAAGCCGTGCGCTTTACTTGCTTCAATCAGCTGGCTTGATTAAGTTGGATGTTTCAGGAACTGCCCTTGCAACAGTTGCTAACATCAAAGAAAATCCAAAGAACTTGAAAATCACTGAATTGGACGCTAGCCAAACAGCTCGTTCATTGTCATCAGTTGACGCTGCCGTTGTAAACAATACCTTCGTTACAGAAGCAAAATTGGACTACAAGAAAGCACTTTTCAAAGAACAAGCTGATGAAAACTCAAAACAATGGTACAACATCATCGTTGCGAAAAAAGATTGGGAAACATCACCTAAGGCTGATGCTATCAAGAAAGTAATCGCAGCTTACCACACAGATGAAGTGAAAAAAGTTATCGAAGAAACATCAGACGGTTTGGATCAACCAGTTTGGTAATAAGAAACAGGGAGGTGGGAGAGAGAATTCCACCTCTTGCTTTTGTATAGAGCATGGATTGTCAGGAAGAGTAGTTCATAGAAAGGTAGAGAGAATATGGTTTTTCCTAGCGAACAAGAACAGATTGAAAAATTTGAAAAGGATCATGTAGCCCAGCATTATTTTGAGGTTTTGCGTACCTTGATTTCTAAGAAATCAGTCTTTGCCCAACAGGTTGGACTTAAGGATGTCGCAAACTATCTGGGCGAGATTTTCAAGCATGTTGGGGCTGAAGTGGAGATTGATGAGACTTATACGGCGCCCTTTGTCATGGCGCATTTCAAGAGTTCGCGTCCAGATGCCAAGACCTTGATTTTCTATAATCACTATGACACTGTGCCAGCGGATGGGGATCAGGTCTGGACAGAGGATCCCTTTACGCTTTCGGTCCGCAATGGCTTTATGTATGGGCGTGGGGTTGATGATGATAAGGGTCATATCACAGCTCGTTTGAGTGCTTTGAGAAAGTATATGCAGCACCATGATGACCTACCTGTCAATATCAGTTTTATCATGGAGGGGGCGGAGGAATCGGCTTCGACAGACCTAGATAAGTATCTGGAAAAACATGCGGACAAACTCCGTGGGGCGGATTTGTTGGTCTGGGAACAAGGGACCAAAAATGCCTTGGAACAGCTGGAAATTTCTGGTGGAAATAAGGGGATTGTGACCTTTGATGCCAAGGTGAAAAGCGCTGATGTCGATATCCATTCGAGTTATGGTGGGGTTGTGGAATCAGCTCCATGGTACCTCCTTCAAGCTCTACAGTCTCTTCGTGCAGCAGATGGCCGTATCTTGGTTGAAGGCTTGTACGAAGAGGTGCAAGAACCAAACGAACGGGAGTTGGCCTTGGTGGATACCTACGCTCAACGAAATCCAGGGGAAATCAGCCAGATTTATGGTTTGGAATTGCCTCTTTTACAAGAGGAGCGTGCAGCCTTTCTAAAACGTTTCTTTTTCGAGCCAGCCCTTAATATCGAAGGGATTCAGTCAGGATACCAAGGACAAGGGGTTAAAACGATTTTGCCAGCAGAAGCTAGTGCCAAGTTAGAAGTTCGTTTGGTTCCTGGCCTAGAACCGCATGATGTTCTGGAAAAAATTCGGAAACAGCTAGACAAAAATGGCTTTGATAAGGTAGAATTATACTATACCTTGGGAGAGATGAGCTATCGAAGCGATATGAGCGCGCCAGCCATTCTCAATGTAATCGAGTTGGCCAAGAAATTCTATCCACAGGGCGTTTCAGTCTTGCCGACCACAGCGGGGACAGGCCCTATGCATACGGTCTTTGATGCCCTAGAGGTGCCTATGGTAGCCTTCGGTCTAGGAAATGCCAATAGTCGAGATCACGGTGGAGATGAAAATGTGCGAATCGCCGATTACTACACCCATATTGAATTAGTAGAGGAGCTGATTAGAAGCTATGAGTAGAGATATTATCAAGTTAGATCAGATCGATGTGACTTTTCACCAAAAGAAGAGAACCATCACAGCGGTCAAAGATGTGACTATTCACATCCAAGAAGGGGATATCTACGGAATCGTTGGATATTCTGGAGCAGGGAAATCAACCCTTGTACGGGTGATTAACCTCTTGCAAAAGCCATCTGCAGGGAAAATTACCATTGACGATGATGTGATTTTTGATGGTAAGGTGACCTTGACGGCAGAACAGTTGCGTCGTAAACGTCAGGATATCGGGATGATTTTCCAGCATTTTAACCTCATGAGTCAAAAGACAGCAGAGGAGAATGTGGCCTTTGCCCTTAAACACTCTGGACTCAGCAAGGAAGAAAAGAAGGCTAAAGTAGCTAAATTGTTGGAATTGGTTGGTTTGGCGGATCGTGCTGAAAACTACCCTTCACAACTATCTGGAGGGCAAAAACAGCGTGTGGCTATTGCGCGTGCCTTGGCAAATGATCCAAAAATCTTGATTTCAGATGAGTCAACTTCTGCCCTTGACCCGAAGACAACCAAGCAGATTTTGGCCTTGTTGCAAGATTTGAACCAAAAATTAGGCTTGACAGTTGTCTTGATTACGCATGAAATGCAGATTGTCAAAGATATTGCCAACCGTGTGGCAGTGATGCAGGATGGGCATTTAATTGAAGAGGGAAGTGTCCTTGAAATCTTCTCAGACCCTAAACAACCTTTGACCCAGGACTTTATCTCAACAGCCACAGGTATTGATGAAGCCATGGTTAAGATTGAGAAGCAAGAAATCGTGGAACACTTGTCTGAAAACAGTCTCTTGGTGCAACTCAAGTATGCAGGGGCTTCAACAGATGAGCCACTTTTGAATGAATTGTACAAGCGTTACCAAGTAACGGCTAATATTCTTTATGGGAATATCGAAATCCTCGATGGCACTCCTGTTGGAGAATTGGTTGTGGTCTTGTCAGGTGAAAAAGCAGCGCTAGCAGGTGCTCAAGAAGCCATTCGTCAGGCAGGCGTACAGCTAAAAGTATTGAAGGGAGGACAGTAAGATGGAATCATTGATTCAAACCTATTTACCAAATGTCTATAAAATGGGCTGGGCTGGTCAAGCAGGCTGGGGAACAGCCATCTATCTAACTCTTTATATGACAGTTCTTTCCTTCATCATCGGAGGGTTCTTGGGGCTAGTGGCAGGTCTTTTCCTTGTCTTGACAGCGCCAGGTGGTGTCTTGGAGAACAAAGTCGTTTTCTGGATTTTGGATAAGATCACCTCTATTTTCCGTGCGGTTCCTTTTATCATCCTCTTGGCAGTCTTGTCACCCTTCTCTCATCTAATCGTAGGAACAAGCATTGGTCCAAATGCGGCTATCGTACCCCTATCTTTTGCAGTCTTTGCCTTCTTTGCCCGTCAGGTGCAGGTTGTCTTGGCTGAGCTAGATGGTGGTGTTATTGAGGCGGCTCAAGCGAGCGGAGCGACATTCTGGGATATCGTGGGTGTTTACCTATCCGAAGGCCTTCCAGACTTGATCCGCGTGACAACTGTGACCTTGATTTCACTTGTTGGAGAAACAGCTATGGCCGGTGCGGTTGGAGCTGGTGGTATCGGTAACGTGGCCATTGCTTATGGATTTAACCGCTACAATCACGATGTGACCATCTTGGCGACTATCATTATCATTTTGATTATCTTTGCAATCCAATTCTTGGGAGATTTCTTGACCAAGAAATTGAGCCATAAATAAAAAGTACAATGCAATCTGTACATCATTCACAGGATTTGTCGTACAGTCAAGACTTAAAATTCTCTGTACTAGCTGCTATCAACCGTTACTTTCATGAGTAAGAGAGTTAAGAATTGTGGGGAGTCAATATGCAAAATCTGGGAGAAGTTTTTAAAGAATTGAGAAAGAGTCGGAATGTATCTCTACAGGAGGCGAGGGGAGGAGAGTTTACTTATTCCATGCTGAGCAAATTTGAGCGCGGAGAAGCAGACTTATCATCTATGAAATTGATTACTGCCTTAGATAACATCCACTCTGATTTGAATGAATTTATGTACTTGGTACGTGGTTTTTCTCAGAAAAAGGTTTTGGCTTTTCAGGAAAATCTCTGGGAACTATATGACAGAGAAGGGATTGATTCTCTCCACTCCTTGTATGAAGAGACGACTCAAAAGTACAGATCAAGTGCTAAAAAAAGCTATCTTTTACAAATGATTCGTATCAAAAGTCTTCTCGTGTTTTTTGATTCAGAAATCAGGGCAACGGATGAAGAACTGACTTTTCTCTATGACTATTTTTTTACTATTGATATCTGGGGGAATTATGAATTGGAATTATTTTCAACGATTTCTACTTTGTTCCCTCTGCCCCTTTATTTTAAATATTCTAGGGAGATGTTACAAAAGACAGATTTATTAGGCTCTTTACCTAGTAACAAAGTCGGTATTGATACCATTTTGATTAATGGACTCTTTAAAGCGATAGAGGGAAAGGATAAATTAAAAGCAGACTATTTTATCTTTCAGATTGACAAACGAGAATTGCCAGAGTCTGAAGCCTATCTTAAAATCATTTATATGATTGCTAAAGGGTATTATGATACTATTTTTAAAGTAGAAAATAAGGGTCTTGAAAGAATCCAGAGGGGCATTACAATCTTACAAGATTTAGAATATGTAGATGGTGCAAGATATTATGAAAACTATTTTGCAAATCAGCTTTCAAATGAAGATTTGTAATATATTCTCATTACATCGACCGACGAAAAATAAATTGCCTTGTAGATGGATTGATAATTAGCAGTTTCTAGGCGCTAGAGTTTCTATTTGCAGACAAAAATATATTACAAAAAAGTGGGGAGTCCCGCTTTTTTTGTTAGACTGGATTCAATAAAATACTCTTTGAAATGTGAGAAAGGCCTGTTATGAAACTATTCTTAAGACATCATTTATTTAGAATACTTACCTTATCAAGGTTTTTGAGCTCAAGTGGAGCTTATATTTATAATCTGGTATTTATCGTTTATGCTGCGAGTCTACCCTTTAAAAATATAGCTGTATTTATGGCGAATATGATTACGATTTTACCTTTCCTATTTACTTTTTATGTTGGGATGAAGGCTGATCATACTCGGAATAAAGCAAGGACAATTATCTGGGTTGGTTGTGTGCAAAGTCTGCTATTTCTTTTGATTGCTAGTGTGATTCATGACCGGAACTTCGTAACGTTTGCTTTTATCTGTATGGTTAATATCTGTTCGGATATTTTATCAGATTACACAGCAGGCCTTCGTATGCCGATTATCCAGCATAATATTTTGGAAGATAGGCTCTATGAAGCTTATTCCTTTACTCAGTTTGTTTCCTATTTATCAAATCTAGGAGGTCAAGCCTTAGGAGTGTGGTTACTCACAACCAGTCATCAAAATTTTTCTTTTGTTGCAATTGTGAATGCTGGTTTCTTTTTACTATCTTCTCTCATTTTGTTCAAAAATAGAAGAGAATTGACTCATTTGTCTGTAAGTGTAGAGGATAAGTCGATTAGTTTACTTCAACAAGTTAAGGCAATCTATACGGACATGGATGACATATTTAGACAGAGAGAAAGTAAATCATTGCTTAAAATGATCCTTGTCATTTTGGTAATTAATACTTTGGGAGGAGCTGTTGGAGGTATTTATCACTTTTACTTATTAGACCATACTATCTATTATCTCAGCTATGCTCAAGCCCTATTTTTAATTGAATGTGTTAGCTTGGGAGGAGCTATTCTTGGTAGCTTAACTCCCCATGATTATTTTGGGAAATGGTCTTTTTCAAGCTTGTTATCGCTCAATGCAATTCTGTTTGTCTTGCTTGCTACTGCTAATATTTTAGATTTTTCTCCTCTAGTAGGTGTTGCCTGCTTAGCCTTTGTCATGTATTTGATGTCGAAATCAATGCCTAAATTAGATACTCTGTTACTGTCTAATTTGAGTGCGGATGTGTTAGCTAGAAGTAATAATCTCTTGAGTATGATTTTTTCCCTAACATTACCCTTGGGGATGTCCCTATTTTCTTTCTTAGCTTTACAAGATATCAGGCTTTGTTGGTGGGTGTTTTTGGTAGTGAGTGTGATAGGGTTGATTTTATCACTAGAAAAAGGAAGTTTTTCAGGTAAAAAATTTTAGCCTAGGGAAACAGCTATGGCGGGGGCAGTTGGAGCTGGTGGTATCGGTAACGTAGCCATAGCTTATGGATTTAATCGCTACAATCACGATGTGACCATTTTGGCAACCATCATTATCATCTTGATTATCTTTGCAATCCAATTCTTGGGAGACTTCTTGACTAAGTCTTGAGTCATAAATAAAAAAGAGCCGCCTGGCTCTTTTTTATTGACTAGATTTTTTGTGCAAACTTTTTACTCAAGGCTTGTCCAATCAAGGCACCAACTAGGGCTCCGATGACAACACTTGCGATAAATAAAAGGATGGTTCCAGGATTTGGCGCAACCATGATACGGTCGATATATTCTTGGGATTTTCCTCTTGCTAGAAGAGTAGCCATATAGGTTTGGGGCGCAATCCACATGAGTAAGATTGGACCAGTTGAACTAAAGGCGAAAATAATGAAAGAAAGGAAGTTTTTTGTTTGGTCCTTGTATTTTCCTAAATGAGCTACTCCATCTGCTAGGAGGCCACAGATAATTCCAGGAAGGAAGGCACCGGCACCGTGTTTGCTCCCCAAGAAAAAGAGGGCAATGACAAGGCCGATAGTGGTAATGGCTCCAAAGCGCGGAACTTTTGCGACCAGAATCATATAGACGCTACCGCCGACAAGGGCAGTAAAGGCAGGCGCATAAAACATGTTTCCAGTTTGGTCAAAGAGATTGCCCAAAAGGACACCAATCCCCATGCAGAGGAAGTAAAGAACTGCAAAAAGCAGTGTGGTTAAGATCGATTTTTTCATGAATTGTCTCCTGATAATTTTCTCACAATTCTCATTGTACCACGGTTTGGTGGGATTGTAAATGGATAGTCTATGTGTTTGAAAACGCTTGAAATATGCTATAATAGTTTCATAGTTATTTTTAGGAGGATATCATGGGGAGATTTTTAGATTTTGTCTTTAATCGTTTCTTTTTAGGGATGATTGCGACAGCCTTCTTTTGGCTATTAGCTTTAGCAGGAGGGGTTATACTTGGTCTAGCGCCAGCTAGTGCCACCTTGATGAGTTTATATGCAGAACATGGTTATAGCTTTCGGGAATACAGTTTGAAGGAGGCTTGGTCTCTTTATAAGCAAAATTTTGTCTCCAGCAACCTGATTTTCTATAGCTTTTTAGGAGTGGATTTAGTTTTGGTCTATGGTTTGTATCTTTTGGTACAATTGCCTCATCAGACTATTGTTCATTTGATTGCGACCTTTTTGAATGCCCTAGTAGTTGCCCTGATCTTTTTGGCCTATACAGTGTCTTTGAAATTACAAGTTTATTTTGACTTGTCTTATCGAAACAGTCTCAAACTATCCTTGATTGGTATCTTTATGAGCTTAGTGGCTGTGGCTAAGGTTCTCCTTGGGACAGTGCTACTTGTGGTAATTGGTTACTATATGCCTGCCCTACTTTTCTTTGTAGGAATTGGGATGTGGCATTTCTTTATCAGTGATATGTTGGAACCGATCTATGAAAGTATCCATGAAAAATTGGCGACAAAATAGAATGAAGCAGTTTTGGCTACATACGCTTCTGAGAACCTACAGTTCAGTTATGATGATTATTATTGCGAGTTTTGCAATCTTACTCTCTTATGCTGACTGGGATTCACGGGAAAAGGAAGCTCAGAGAGTAGCCCAGCGTGTAACCACTCGAACAGTCGAAGAGGTAGAATATTATTATCGCGAGTCAGCCCAGCTAGCGCAAGATTTAGTAGCCAATCAAGACCGGATACAAGGGGTTTATAAGTACTTTAGCCTGTCAACTTCTGAGTATTTTTATTGGCTGTTGGAGCATCAAGCAGCTTCGTCAACTTCTATTTCTCTGTATGAAAATATTGATGATCTTTATGTTCAAAATGACTATATAACGGGTGTTGCAATCGTCTTGCAGGACTTTAAAGAAGTTTATGTTTCGAGCAGAAATGAGAGAGGTGGTCATTCGGTACTTGCGGAAGGCTTTAAACCAGAGGCCAATAGTTTTGGAGTTCCGATTATAGATCCAGCGACGGATCAATCTATAGGGGTTGTTTATATTTCCTTGGATCCAGAAATCTTATACCATGCTGTGGACAATACCCGAGGTCATATCCCGATGGCTGTGACTGTGACATCGCCTTTTGATACGGAGATTTTTCATATTGGTGAGAGGGTCAATAGGGAGCATGAAAACTGGTTTGTCGGTGTGACCTCTCATGGCTATCAGGTTCAGGTGGCAGTTCCCAAAAACTTTGTTTTACAAGGAACAGTGACTAGCTCTGCTTTGATTGTGGGCTTGAGCCTTATATTTATTGTCATTCTCTATCTGACTTTGAGGCAGACCTTTGCCAACTATCAAAAGCAGGTAGTGGATTTGGTGGATTCCATTCAAGCTATTGCCCAAGGAGAAGAAGGTCTTCGCATCGATACGCTTGAAAAGGATCAGGAATTGCTCTTAATAGCGGAGACGACCAATGATATGTTGGATCGATTGGAAAAGAATATCCATGATATTTATCAGTTGGAGCTTAGTCAAAAAGATGCCAATATGCGAGCCCTGCAGGCGCAAATCAATCCTCATTTTATGTACAATACGCTGGAGTTCTTGCGTATGTACGCAGTCATGCAGAGTCAAGATGAGTTAGCAGATATTATTTATGAGTTCAGTAGTCTCTTGCGTAACAATATTTCTGACGAAAGAGAAACTCTTCTCAAACAGGAATTAGAATTTTGCCGTAAATATAGCTATCTCTGCATGGTTCGCTATCCCAAGTCCATTGCCTATGGTTTCAAGATAGATCCAGAGTTAGAGAATATGAAAATTCCTAAGTTTACCTTGCAACCGCTGGTAGAAAATTATTTCGCGCATGGTGTTGACCACAGACGGACAGATAATGTGATTAGCATCAAAGCGCTTAAACAGGATGGTTTTGTAGAAATTTTGGTGGTCGATAATGGCCGTGGAATGTCGGTTGAAAAACTGACAAGTATTCGAGAAAAATTAAGTCAGAGACATTTTGAACACCAAGCCAGTTACAGTTCAAAAAGGCAGTCTATAGGGATTGTCAATGTCCATGAGCGTTTTGTGCTCTATTTTGGGGATCGCTATGCCATTAGTGTAGAGTCTGCAGAGCAAGCAGGTGTTCAGTATCGTATTACAATTCAAGATGAGTAGAAAGGGAGAAAATGTATAAAGTATTATTAGTAGATGATGAGTACATGGTGACAGAAGGTCTGAAACGTTTGATTCCCTTTGATAAGTGGGATATGGAGGTCGTCTCAACAGCCAGTCATGCTGATGAAGCCCTCGAATATGTGCAGGAAAATCCTGTTGATGTGGTCATTTCCGATGTCAATATGCCCGACAAAACAGGGCTTGATATGATTCGGGAGATGAAAGAAATCTTACCAGATGCTGCCTATATCCTGCTTTCAGGTTATCAGGAGTTTGATTATGTCAAAAGAGCAATGAACCTTAGTGTGGTGGACTATTTGGTTAAGCCTGTTGATAAGGTAGAGTTGGGAAATCTGCTGGAGAAGATTGCAGGTCAGCTCGGCGAGAGAGGAAAGAAAAGTCAGACCCTTAGTCAAGATTTAGATGAGGCTGGATTTGTTAGTTATCTAGGAGGTAAGGAGAATTGGTGGATAGGTCTATCCAAGGAAAAGCAAGGTTCCTTCACCATTCCCTACTATGTCTTGGGTCAAGACTGGCAGATTTTCATTTCTGAACAACCCCTAGATGGTTTAGTCGTTACTCCCTTTGAAGCTCCTTATCAAGAACACTTTGAACGCTGGAAGTTGAATGCTGAGAAAGCCCTCTTTTACGGCTCTGTAAATCTACAACAGTCTCAGAGTCTCTTTGCCTATTACGAACCGATTTATAGGGTTATCATTCAGGGGAATCTCAATCAAATCGTGGAAGAGTTAAACCTCTTGGAGAAGGTGGTTCTTGAAAATACGCCGCGTGTTCCGATTACCAAACAGCTTTTTATCCAGTTTGTCATGGATGTTTTCCACTTATTTGAACATCTCAAAGCTGATGATATGACGAATATCGTCAAAACCATTCATGCTATTCAATCCTTCGATGAATTGGTTCCTTATATCAAGGAAACTCTGACTCGATTCTTTGGGCAATATCGTATGAATGAAAATGTGGTCAGTGTGCTGGAAGTCATTGGGCGTGATTATCAGAAAGAACTTTCCCTCAAGGATATCAGTAAAGATCTCTTTATCAATCCTGTCTATCTAGGTCAGTTGATTAAGCGAGAAACCAATTCGACCTTCGCAGAATTACTAAACAAACAACGCATTAAGGCTGCCCAGCAGCTCTTGCTTTCAACTAGTGACAGTATCGAAGATATTTGTTATGCTGTTGGTTACAGTAATGTTGGATATTTCTATAAAGTGTTCCGAAAATTGTGCGGAAAATCACCAAAAGCCTACCGAAAACAGGTAGAAACGATACTATAAGACTTGTATTCCCTTACAAAAGGTGCTATAATATAAATAATAATATCAGGAGGTTCTATCATGAAAAAGAAACCGATTTATCTATGGGTCTTGCTAATCTTGTCTGCTCTTATTTCAGCTATGTCTCTGTTTGGAATGTTGAGTCCCTTGCCTAGCAAAGAAGCTCTTCGTGCCGCTCAGAAACAAGTTGCAGGGGTCAGTGCTCAGCAATTAGAAGACCAGCTTAATTACAACTATGGAGTAGCAGAAGCGTATCATTCTATTTTTAATATGGCCTTGATTGTGCTATCTGCTATTTTAGTGGTCGTAGCGATTGTCTTCCTTATTCGTAAGAATTTGCAATATGCAAACTATACTTACGTTGGCTATGTTTTGTTAGCTATTATCGGTTCGATTTATGGCTATGTTGGTTTACAGGACGCTGTGCAGTTGGTTCAAGATGAGACCATGCGTTTGACAATGAGTATTGGTTCAAAAGCTGTCAGCATTTTCTATATCGTCATTAATATTCTCTTCCTAGCTCTTGTCTTCTATAAGATGTGGCGACAACAGAAAGCCTTGGCTGAAGAAGAGGAAACAGAAGAAGTTGCTTAAGTATTGACAAAAAAGAGCTATCAAGTTACAATCTTGGTAGTTATTTTTCGATTATAGATAAAATCATGGAGGTACATATGAAGATAATTTCTTTAGTTTATATCAGTTTGAGCGGCAACACTGAGAGTTTTGTGACACGCTTGAAAGACTATCTCTTGTCCCAGTACGAGGGAATTGAGGTTCAAAAGATTCATATCAAGGATTTGGTCAAAGAAGGCCAAGATTTCTATGAAATGGACCATCCCTATGTCGCTTTTTTGCCGACCTACCTCGAAGGTGGGAATGGCGTGGATAATGGAGATGTCGAGATTTTGACGACACCAGTGGGGGATTTTATCGCCTATGGTGACAATGCTAGTAAGTGTTTTGGTGTGGTTGGTTCAGGAAATCGTAACTTTAATAACCAATACTGCCTGACAGCCAAGCAATACAGTCAACGCTTTGGTTTCCCTGTCTTGGCTGACTTTGAAATGCGAGGCATGCTGGGAGATATCAAACGTGTCGCAGCAATTATTGCAGATTTGTATGAGTTGGAAAGTTGAGCTTCGGCTTGGCTTTTTATTTATCCTAGGTAGTTCCTATTTTCTATGCTCCAAGAGTTGATTGATATGGTCTACTTTTTTTGATGCTCTTTTATAGGAAATAGTCCAAATGATGAGGTAGACAATCGCAAACTCGATAATGAGCTGGAGGTAGAAATTCCAGTGGAAGGGGAACCAACCTGCCAGAGTTGCTAGTGGGACAAAGCCTACTAGCATGAGGAAAAAATGAGTCAGAGTCGCACGAAGCATGCTCCAGTCACGGCTGAATAATCGTTTACCAAAGTTGAAGAGAATACCGATGGCTGCCCAGATAAGTGTGCAGTAGAGCAAGACCAAGGCACCGTGAACTTGATGTTGAGTCATCATTTGTCCGATGAGAGAGTCGGGACTTAACGGGGCGTAGGTACTTGGTGCATAAATGAGTGAAAAGATGATAGAGAGGATGAGACCGATGAGGACACCAGTAGCTGCGTCGTGGAAGATTTGTTTTTTCATAGTTCTAATTTCTCCTTGATGGTTTTTAGGTAACGGCGTGAAGAGTAGGTGAAGCTTTGGTTTTTGAGAAAGATTTCTACCAGACCGTTGGGGGTCAGCTTGAGGTGAGAGATGGAATCGATATTGATGATTTCTGATTGGGAAATTTGGATAAAATTGGTTGGCAGAATTTCAAGGACCTGATAGAGTCGCAAATCAATGTTGTAGGTCTGACTCGCGGTTTCTGCTAGAACCTTCCGATTTTCGATATAGAAGCGTTGAATCTTGCCAATCTTAACGAGATAGACCTGATTATCGATTTTACCTTTGATTTTTTCTGTTAGATCCAGATTTTCTGCGAACTCGATGACTTTCTGGACTTTATCTGTCGGCTGAGGTGCTTGAACAATCAGCTTTTCCTCTTCGTAAGTTTCACTAATCTGTAGTTCTACTTTCATAAATTTCTCTCCTTGTTTTTCATACAAAATTGTGATCACTTCTTGTACACCTTTATTAAACACTATTTTACGACACCTGGCAAGGGACTTTGTCGATGTGGAGGGATTTGTATCCTATGTGGTGGAGCTTTTCTGTCCTATCTGAAATATGGTATAATAGCACTAATCAATTTCTAGGAAAATAGATACAGAAAGGGGCTGAAAAATGTCTCATATTATTGAATTACCAGAGGTGCTGGCAAACCAGATCGCGGCAGGAGAGGTTATCGAACGTCCTGCCAGCGTGGTTAAAGAGTTGGTAGAAAATGCCATTGATGCTGGTTCTAGCCAGATTATCATTGAGATTGAGGAAGCTGGTCTCAAGAAAATTCAGATCACAGATAATGGTCATGGAATTGCCCATGATGAGGTAGAGCTGGCTCTGCGTCGTCATGCGACCAGTAAGATAAAAAATCAGTCAGATCTCTTTCGAATTCGGACACTTGGTTTTCGTGGTGAAGCTCTGCCTTCTATCGCTTCTGTTAGTGTACTGACTCTGTTGACGGCGGTGGATGGTGCAAGTCATGGGACTAAGCTAGTAGCGCGTGGAGGAGAAGTTGAGGAAGTCATCCCAGCGACTAGTCCTGTGGGGACCAAGGTTTGTGTGGAGGACCTCTTTTTCAACACGCCTGCCCGCCTCAAGTATATGAAGAGCCAGCAAGCAGAGTTGTCTCATATCATTGATATCGTCAACCGTCTGGGCTTGGCCCATCCTGAGATTTCTTTTAGTTTGATTAGTGATGGCAAGGAAATGACGCGGACAGCAGGGACTGGTCAACTGCGCCAAGCTATCGCAGGAATTTATGGTTTGGCGAGTGCCAAGAAGATGATTGAAATTGAGAACTCTGACCTAGATTTCGAAATTTCAGGTTTTGTGTCTCTGCCTGAGTTAACTCGGGCTAATCGCAACTATATCAGCCTCTTCATCAATGGCCGTTATATCAAGAACTTCCTGCTTAATCGTGCTATTTTAGATGGTTACGGCAGCAAGCTCATGGTGGGTCGCTTTCCACTGGCTGTCATTCACATCCATATCGACCCTTATCTAGCGGATGTCAATGTGCATCCGACCAAGCAAGAGGTGCGGATTTCTAAGGAAAAAGAACTGATGACGCTGGTTTCAGAAGCTATTGCAAACAGTCTCAAGGAACAAACCTTGATACCAGATGCCTTGGAAAATCTTGCCAAATCGACCGTGCGCAATCGTGAGAAGGTGGAGCAAACTATTCTCCCACTCAAAGAAAATACGCTCTACTATGAGAAAAGTGAGCTGTCAAGACCTAGTCAAGCCGAGGTGGCTGATTATCAGGTAGAATTAACTGAGGAAGTTCAAGACTTGACTTTGTTTGCCAAGGAAACCTTGAACCAATTGACCAAGCCAGCAAAACTGCATTTTGCAGAGAGAAAGCCTACTAATTATGACCAATTAGACCATCCTGAGTTAGATTTAGCTAGTCTGGATAAGGTCTATGACAAGCTAGAACGAGAAGAATCATCAAGCTTCCCAGAGTTGGAATTTTTTGGGCAAATGCATGGAACCTATCTCTTTGCCCAAGGTAGAGATGGACTTTACATCATAGACCAGCACGCGGCGCAGGAACGGGTTAAGTACGAGGAGTACCGTGAAAGCATTGGCAATGTTGACCAGAGCCAGCAGCAATTGCTAGTGCCCTACATCTTTGAATTTCCTGCGGATGATGCTCTTCGTCTCAAGGAAAGAATGCCTCTTTTGGAGGAAGTGGGTGTCTTTCTAGCAGAGTACGGAGAAAATCAATTTATTCTGCGTGAACATCCTATTTGGATGGCAGAGGAGGAGATTGAGTCAGGTATCTATGAAATGTGCGACATGCTCCTTTTGACCAAGGAAGTTTCTATCAAGAAATACCGAGCAGAGCTGGCTATCATGATGTCCTGCAAACGGTCTATCAAGGCCAACCATCGTATCGATGACCATTCAGCCAGACAGCTCCTCTATCAGCTTTCTCAATGTGACAATCCCTACAACTGTCCCCACGGACGTCCTGTTTTGGTGCATTTCACCAAGTCGGATATGGAAAAAATGTTCCGACGCATTCAGGAAAATCATACTAGCCTCCGTGAGTTGGGGAAATATTAAACGAATACTCTTTGAAAATCTCTTCAAACCAGATCAGCTCTATCTGCAATATCAAAGCTGTGCTTTGAGAAATCTGTGGCTAGCTTTCTAGTTTGCTTTTGATTTTCATTGAGCATAAAAGGAAAACTATGTACGAATATCTAAAAGGAATCATTACCAAAATCACTGCTAAATACATTGTTCTTGAAGTCAACGGTATCGGTTATATCCTGCATGTGGCCAATCCCTATGCTTACTCAGGGCAAGTTAACCAAGAAGCTCAAATTTATGTGCATCAGGTGGTGCGTGAGGACGCCCATCTGCTTTATGGATTTCGATCAGAGGACGAGAAGAAACTCTTTCTCAGTCTGATTTCGGTTTCTGGGATTGGTCCTGTATCAGCTCTTGCTATTATTGCTGCCGATGACAATGCTGGCCTGGTTCAAGCCATCGAAACCAAGAATATTACCTACTTGACCAAGTTTCCTAAAATTGGCAAGAAAACAGCCCAGCAGATGGTGCTGGACTTGGAAGGCAAGGTAGTAGTTGCAGGAGATAACCTTCCTGCCAAGGTGGCAGTGCAAACCAGCGCTGAAAACCAAGAACTGGAAGAAGCTATGGAGGCGATGTTGGCACTGGGCTACAAAGCAACCGAGCTTAAGAAAATCAAGAAATTCTTTGAAGGAACAACAGATACAGCTGAGAACTATATCAAGTCAGCCCTTAAAATGTTGGTCAAATAGGAGCAGAGCATGACAAAACGTTGTTCGTGGGTCAAGATGACCAATCCTGTCTATATCGGCTATCATGATGAGGAGTGGGGCCAACCCCTCCATGATGACCAATCATTGTTTGAGTTATTGTGTATGGAAACCTATCAGGCAGGCCTGTCTTGGGAAACGGTGCTCAACAAACGTCAAGCTTTCCGAGAAGCCTTTCATGGCTATCAAATTCACGCAGTCGCAGAGATGACCGATACTGAATTGGAAGACTTGCTGGAGAATCCAGCCATCATTCGAAATAGAGCGAAAATTTTTGCTACACGCGCTAACGCCCAAGCCTTTCTACGACTACAGGAAGACTATGGCTCTTTTGATGTCTATCTTTGGTCTTTTGTTGAGGGGAAAACGATCGTTAATGATGTTCCCGATTACCGCCAAGCCCCAGCTAAAACACCTCTGTCTGAGGAGTTAGCCAAAGATCTCAAAAAACGAGGCTTCAAGTTCACAGGCCCAGTCGCCGTCTTGTCTTTTCTACAGGCTGCAGGGCTAGTTGATGACCATGAGAATGATTGTGAGTGGAAAAGCAGCAATTAGTGAGTATAGGTAACTAGAATATCTGAGAATATAGAAAAAAGCTGAGAAATTTTTCCCAGCTTTTTATATATACTATTAGATTTGTTAGAGTGAAGTCAAAAAAGTGATTCCACCTAAAATAACACCAGCTGAATTTGGAATGATTAGTATCCAATCCTTCTTAGGTTCCTTTGTCCATCCATAAATAACCCAGATTAAGCAAGATATAGCAGCTGATAAAGGTTGAAATGGTTGAGCTTTATTTCCCTGTAAATTAGCGATAATTTGAGGTATGTAGGCAATAAATACTATAATTCCAATAAAGGCACCAATAGAACCTACGATTCGATTAATTTTTTGTTTTGTCATATACACCTCCTTCAAAAGGATATCATAGAAATTAGCGAAATGCAATAAATTCAGATACAAATTGTAACGAAAACGAATACAAAAGCACAAAAATAGAGAAACTATTTATTTTTTGTTATAGTCAAAGCGAATGACTTGCTCCTGTGCATCTACATGAGCATGGACCCCAAAAGGTACAATTGCTCTTGGAGTTGCGTGGCCAACATTCAGATTATAGACAATAGGGATATTGCTGTCAATGATATCCAATAGCGCCTCTTTATAGTCGTCATAGAAAGTTTCATCTATAGGTTTTCCGACCAGGAGTCCACTGATGACCTCGAATATCCCAGTGTTTTTTAAAGTCCGCAACATCTTTTTGAAGTCTTCTGGTTCAGGCTTTTCTTCGCTTGTCTCTAGCAAGAGGATCTTTCCTTCCCAGTCTGACAAGTCAGGGAAAAGTTTGTATTTTTGGCAGAACTCTGTGCTATCTGTATATCGAGAGTTGTCAAAGATATCGTAGAGGGATTCGAGGCAACCACCGAGGATTTTTCCCTCGAACCGGGTATTTCCTTGTAACAAGTCAAAACCAGTATTTGCATGACTGACACGAGGTGCCCCCAGAGCTTTGGAGCTAAAATCAGTTCGTTCCTCATACCAAACATTGCTAGGGCGGATTTCTGAGATTTTTCCTGTCTCAATCAATTCTTTAAAGTAGTGAAGGCTATAGGCTAGCATTTCTTTGTCTAGTTCACAAATGTCTGCTAAAAAGGATTGACCATAAAAAGTTTTGATTCCTAGTTTATGCAACATGAGATGGTTCATGGTTGTATCCGAGAAACCAAGAAATATTTTTTGTTTGATAACGTTTTGGAGTTGGTCATTTTCAAAAAGATAAGGTAGTAAGCGATAGGTATCGTCTCCACCGATGGCACATAGAATCATATCGATGCTATCATCAGAAAAGGCATGAATCAAATCCTCTGCACGCGCTTCAGGATGGTCCTTGATAAAGTCTAATCCATTTAGCGAATGGGGCAAAAAGATAGGATTGAGTCCCAGGTCCTTGAGACGTTGGACACCCAAGTCCACTTCGTGTTTGACAAAGTCCTCTCCGATAATGCCACTAGATAAACTAACAATACCAATAGTAGAAATTATATCTCATCCTCCTAGAAATAGATTGATACTCTTCGAAAATCAAATTCAAACCACGTTAGCTTTGCCTTGCCGTACTCAAGTACAGCCTGCGGCTAGCTTCCTAGTTTGCTCTTTGATTTTCATTGAGTATGAGCCTATTTTATCACAAAGGATAAGAGAAAGCTATGTGGGATGTCAGAAGAATGCTTTTAAATCAAGAAAGTAGTAAAAAAGCAACCGCGCCTGCAGTTGCTTTTATCGTTTTCTTATTCTTAATAACGTGTTGGTCCTGCACTTGCGCTGCGGATGTTCAAGCGTTTCTTGAGATAGAAGCGAAGGGCTAGGAGGACTGCTCCGATAATAGCCAGTGGCACTGGAGCAAGTACTGGGTTAAGGCTAGCTGGTAGGAAGCTTGTTGCAAAGAAGACAAGCAACCAAAGGAACATAGATGCTAGGATAACTAGTACAGATTTCCAGAAAGGTGGACGTTGACTGCGGTCCATATCTGGTCCATAGTATTGGTAAACAAAGTAGTACATCAAGTAGAAGGCAAATCCACCAACCAGTCCAACTAAGAGGAGGGTAATCAATCCATAGCCGAAAGCTTGATCTGCCGCAAAGAAGGTTGTGAGTGCACTGACGAGGGCAAAGAGGCTAGTGATGAAAAGGGCTGAGTCCATAATCATGAGTTTTGGATCATCATTTTCTTTTGGATGCTCTTTTTCATATTGCTCCTTGACAGTGAAGCTATGAGCCCAGTGGGTCGGTGCGCCGTAGAGGGAACGAGCAGTCGTACCCTTGGCTTGCTCTTCAAGGATTTGGGGAATAACTTCCTCAAAAATAGCCTTGATTTCAGCGTCTGTTTTTCCATCTTTGATGAATTGTTGGGTAGCGATGTGGACAAACTCTTGGTTTTTCTTGGTTAATTTTTGTAGATCAATCTGAGACATAGGAACTCCTCTTAGAACCATTTTTTATGGATGAGATAGAGAGTGAGCGAGACACTCATAGCAAAGGCGATAAAGACGATTAACCAGAAGGCATTTGGCTCGCCGTTTAGGGGGATTTCATTATCCTTAAAGTTCATCCCGTAGGCAGAGAAGACCATGGTTGGGATGGACATGACGATGGTCACAAGGGCCAAGGTTTTCATGATGTTGTTCTGGTTGTTGGAAATGATAGAGGCAAAGGTCTCTGTCATAGAATGCAAGACGTTTCCATAAATGTCTGCCATCTCGATGGCCTGTTGGGTTTCAATCAGGGTATCTTCAAGCAGGTCTTCGTCCTCAAGGTATTTCTTGATATTGCTAGTTGAGCTGGTCAATTTCTTAATCACGCGCTCATTTGTTTTGAGTGAGGCCTTGAAATAGACGATGGTTTTTTCCAATTCCATGAGTTCGATCAATTCTTCATTACGAGTTGATTGATGCAGTTGACTTTCAATTTGTTCACTCTTACGGTCAATTGAACGAAGGGCTGTTAGGTAGAGCTCTGCATTGCGATAAAGAATCTGGAAGATAAAACGTGAACGCATGAAGGTGTAGAAATTACGCAAGCGACGGTTGATAAAGACATCAAGGACTGGTAATGGTTCCAAACACGTAGTGATAATGGTTTCCTCGGTGATGATAATACCAAGCGGAATAGTTACGTAGTAGGTGCGGTTATTTCTTTCCTCTGTGACCGGCACGTCTACGATAATCAGGGTATACTCGTCTTCAATGGTAATACGAGACATTTCTTCCGCATCGAGCGGTGCTCGAAGGTCAGCAATATCAATGTCGAAGGCGTTAGCGATTTCGAGTGATTCATTTTGAGTCGGATTGACGAGATTGATCCAAGTACCCGGTTCAAGCGTATCGATCTCTTTAAATTCAGTTGTTGTAGAGAGAAAAACTTGTTTCATATCCCTTATCCTTTCTCATTTTTCAGATTTTTTCACACCGTACTATTATACTACAAAATCGGCCTTTTTCAAAATAAATCTAACAAAAATCCTGTTGCTATTGGATTTTTACTTTGTCTTGAAATGTTGATTTTTAAATTTGCTCCCCTTTTTGCTCCCCCTATAGTGCTTTTAGTGCAGTTTCGTAGAATGATACTGCTTTTTTTGCGTTCTCTTTTGAGAGGTGGCTATATATATCCATGGTCATTGATAAAGTGGAATGACCTAGGCGGTACTGGAGTTCCTTGTATGGTATTCCAGAGTTAAGCAAGAGACTAGCGTGAGTGTGACGGAATCCATGAAAGCCAATGTTAGGAACATCAGCACGCTTAAAATGTGTTTGCAATCTTCTTTTAAGTCTTGAACTGCTAGGATACTCATGAATGAAATCAGAAAATACTACACTTTCACGTTGTCCTATCTTCCAAGCCTCTTTAGTTTGGCGTAGTTTGTACTGCTTCAGCATGCTAACAGTCGCTTGATCTATATCTATATCCCGATAACTAGACTTTGACTTTGGGCTATTGATTTCTAAATCCCGATTTAGTGTTTTGGTAATATGCACAACGGCATTATCTAAGTCAATATCAGACCAGGAAAGGGCTAAAGCTTCATTGATACGGCAACCAGTAGCCAATAGGAACTTATAGAGCATCGTCTCATAGTAATAACGGTATCTATGAGTATCTAAATTATCGAGATAACCAAGAAATTTTTTTAGTTCTTGATTTTCAAAGTGCTTTACTTTTTTCCGCTTTGCTTTCTGAGTGTTACGAGGTAAAACAACATCACGCGCAGGATTGGACGGTATAGCCTGCATGGTTACGCCATACTGTAAGATACGTTTGTTTAAAGCGTGTATCTTGTCATAATGTAGAAAAGCCCCTTTTTCCCCTCTATTAGTCTTGTCAGCAAGTTCGTTGATAATTGACTGGATAAGTGGAGTAGTGAGCTTATCGAGCTTGTAAGCCCCGAAAATAGGCAGTATATGATTATCAATTAACTTTCTAACATTGCCTTGAGTGTTTGGCTTAACCGTATTCTTATAACTTTCTAACCAGAGATTGGCTAATTCTTGATAGTTTTTTATGGTGCTAGCCTTTTGTCTAGTAGACCCTGCTTTCTGAAAAGCAATTTTTTCTTGAGTAGCTTTCTGCTTAACTTCCTTTTGTGTCCGCCCTGTTACCTTAGTTTTAACTTTCTTTCCTGTTACCTGGTCAACTCCTAGATATACATTAGCACGATAGACTTTACTACCGTCTTTTTTTATAACTTCAGTTATTTTCATGATGATAAACCTTTCTAAAATACATCAGCAGGCAAGCCATTATCAAAAAGGTTTTATATCATGCTAGGGCTTCATAGTTTGCCCTGTATTCGATTTTAAATAGTCAGACGGTAAATAATACCAGAGTTGGAAACAAGGCGGATATGGGGCTAATATGGGCTTGTTTATAGTAAACAGGCCTATGTTTAAAGTTTTTAATCGTCAGTTAGCTGTTTTAAAGTTTTTTCAAAGTCCGAGTTTATCTTTTGAGTTTTGTTGAATAGTTGGTATTCTGCTTTTGCTTTATCTTTCGCAACCTTGGAAGTGATTTTTCCATGACCTTCTAAAATATCGTATTCTTGGAAAGTCAAAAAGCGGTCAATGCTTTGGGCTAGTTGTTGCATTGTCTGAGCTTTTCGCTGTTCTATCTGTCTTTCCAGGTAATCAAAATAGCTAGATATTCCTCTTTCAAGGGAACGGATTTCTGTTTCTGAAAGGTAATTCTTTGCTATTTGGGTATCTGCTTGCAGTATGCGACCGTTAGGGGAGTTTTTCCATGTTGTAAGTCCCATGTTGTCTTTTGTGTGGTCTGCTTTCGTGTAGATAATTTCCGCAGCAGTTTGGCCAGTGATTGCATAATGAAACTTATTCTGTACATCAGCATAGAATTGCTTAGTCAACGTACTTTGTGGGTCATAGTCGATAGAGATTTCAGCAAAGATATCTGTAATCTGTAACCATATACGGCGTTCACTAGCCCGGATAGAGCGCACGCGCTCCAACAGCTCACGGAAATAGTCTTTTTCCAGCAAGTTTTCGCCTTGTTTCAGACGGTTGTCATCCATGGCGAACCCTTTTATCATGTACTCACGAAGTACCGAAGTAGCCCACTGTCTAAATCTCGTAGCTTTTTGGGAATTGACACGGTAACCAACGGAAATGATGGCATCAAGGTTGTAGTAGCTGACATTCTTAGTTTGGGTTTTATCAGCAATTGCACCGTGTTTTGTGGTTATTTCCATTTTGGAAACAACCACCCTTTCTTCTAATTCTCCCTCTTCAAAGATATTTTTTAAGTGCTTACTAATTGCAGGAACACCGACATCGAAAAGTCTAGCCATTTCTTTCTGACTAGCCCAGATAGTTTCGCCTTTGATGATGACACTAGCTGTCTCGCTATCGTTGTCAGCGGTATAGATTAAAAATTGTAATTCGTTCATGAGATCCTTTCTAAAACATTGTGAGTAGTTGACTTTTGTTGACATCAACAAAATTAGTAGATATGGGGCTTATATGGGCTTGAAGCTCGAGAATCCACGCGCTTCAGGATTGTTGAACATTGTGGCGCGTGGATATGGTGTAAGTCGCTTTTTAAGTGCAAGAGTTGTATAATAATGTTGTAAATACCTAACCTTTCGCTTATTTTCAGTTAGGTACTATCAGACAAGTTGGCAGTAGCTAGCTTGTCTTTTTTTGTTGCTATTTGTCAATTTTGCCCATTTTTGCGATTTAGTCTGTAAAATTGGCTTTCTATTCTTCAATTTCCCCTGTTTTTGCACAATAGACCATGAAAAAGGGGGTATTCGTTTAGCAAAAGAGGGGCTGAGATTAACCTTAAGCGTCTGAATGAGATAATTCTAGATTTTGAATTCTTTCCAGTATTTCACCTTCAAGCTCTGTTAATTTTTTTGATAAGTCCGGAATTTTTTGGGGATCTAGTCCGTGGATAATATATTCATTGTTATTATTTATATTGTTATTTAATATCACTTGCGTTTCTTTGAATGCTTGTGAAATGTTACGTTTTAATCTATCCAATACATAATAGTTGACTTCCTTAACATTTAACCATTTTTCTTTTACCGCAACGCTGTTTTGAGAAAAATGAATTAAAAATTGCTCTTTGTCTCTGAAAGAGTTAGAAGGATATTGTTTGTTAGGATTGAAATAAATATCATTCAATTCTGTCATAATAAAACGAGTCAATATATCGTCAATCCCGTCTTCTATAAGTTTTTTATAAAACTCTGATAGTTCGTGTCTAGCAATTTCATCTAAATTGTTGTGGAGAAAACGAGGGTCTAAATCTGATTTTTTTACATGCAAAAAATCAGCAAGTTTTTGAAGATTTCCAGCAGTTGGCATTGAACGACCTTTTACATATCCTGTCAAAGTGCTTTTAGGAATACCAAGAGCGTTATGTAAATCTACTTGCCTTATATTTTTTTCTTTCATAATTCTATTAAGATTTTCAGAAAAAAACTCTCTATTTTTTAAATCTTGAGGGCTATTTTTTGCCATGTTAAATCATCTCCTTTTTCTTAATTATAGCACAAATACATAGACGTAGTACGAAAAAAATAATATTTTTCTAAAAAACTATTGACATAGTACGAAAAAAAGCGTACACTATAACCAAGTCCAAAAGGAAAGGAGTTGCTAAATGGAACAGATAACGCTAAAAGCGGCACGTATTACGGCAGGTTTTACACTTCGTGAAGTTGGTAAAAAACTTAACCGAAGTTTTCAGACTATCGCAAAGTACGAAAAAGATAGTACTAAAATACCAATTGACTTATTGCAAGACTTGACCTCTCTTTATAATGTTTCGATGGACATTATTTTTTTAGGAGAAAGTACGAAAAAAAGCGTACAAAAATAGAAAGGCAGGCAAGCAATGAAGAGGAACTATACAAGGGTCATCGATGAAATGCGAACCACTCACGGGCTGAACTTGGTAGCTATTGGCCAACGAATAGGCATAGATCCCCGAACAGTTGGCAAGTGGGCACAGGGCAAGCATAAGCCCAACAAGGAAAGCAGAAAAAGACTAAATCAGTTATACAGAGAGGTTAAGAAAGACATGACAACACAGCAAAAAGATTTATGTGATTTTTTTGGGAACTTCTACCCCAAAGGAGAACAACATAACAAAAAGGAAGTTTTGGAAGTTGTAACAACTCAACGATTCGGATCTAAATATTTTGATGTTTATGGAGACATTCAAAATCCGTTATTTGTAGCGGTAGAGATTGCTGAGATGATTGAAATCCAAAACACCACAGATTTACTAAAACGGGTAGATGATGATGAAAAGCTGACCTATGTAATATCTAGGGCAGGTCAAAAAAGAGAAATGAATATGCTGACAGAGTTCGGAGTCTATGAAGTTTTATCGCAGTCACGCAAACCACTAGCAAAAGAGTTTAAAAAAGTGGTCAAGCACATTCTGAAAGAAATCCGACTAAACGGCTACTACATGGCTGGGGAATTGGTGGAAGAACCACAGACCACTATAAAAGCCCCTGACACGTTGGCAGAGGCAGAGCGGTATTATATCGACACACTAGCCAAAGCCATTGCAGAGGCTCAGAATATGGACGAGAAGAGCCGTCTGACAAGCAAGCTGACCAGATTTATGCAGGAGGTAGAACCACAATGGAACTAGTCTATATGGACGGTAAAAAAGAGCCGTATACATTAAGCAGTATTGTTGCAGAATGTGCAGACGTTAAGCACAGACATTTAAAAATTTTGCTGAATAAGCACCGAGAGGACTTTGAAAGCTTTGGAAAGGTGCAATTTAAAATTTCACCTTCAGAAAGTGGGCAAAATGTACGGGACTATATTTTAAATGAACAACAAGCAACATTGCTGATCACTTACTTACGAAATACAGAACCCGTAAAAGAGTTTAAGAAGAACCTAGTCAAAGCCTTCTTTGAAATGCGTGAGGAACTTTCTAAGTTTCGTATGCAGAGGGCGCTAGAAAAGCCAAAAAGAAAAACACTGCATGACAGTATTGAGACATGGACTAATGCACCCAAGCACGCGCATAGCACCATGAATAACCTGCTACTAAAAGCAGTAACCGACAGGAACGCTAAGCAGTTAAGGGAAGAACGTGGGGGCTATAATGGCATCGATAGCTTGACCAGTGACGAGCTGGAGCAATACCAGGCATTTGAGGACATGGTAATAGCCATGATCGGCTTGAATATGAGTTATCAAGAAATCAAAGCTATGGCATTCAGAAATAAAAAAACACGCCAAAGAAGCGCGTGAGAGCAACAAAAAAAGGCTTAGCAATAACCACACCGCAAAGCCTTTAACACTAACACTAAAACGAATTTAACAAAGCAGGCAAGCTATTATCAAAGAGGTTTTAGTAAGATTTATACCTAGATTATAGCATATTTAGGGCAATTTGACCATACGGAGAGCGCCAACTCTTAAAACTGGTACTTTCTCACGCTTTCAATTTGGCGAGTCTGAGCGTGAGGATATCGTCTATAAGAAACAACTCAAAAATCCCCACACTCAAATTTTGGTCGAGGAGAGTGTGAGGCATGTGGCAGGAAAACGGCATTAAAAAGCCCCATGCTCAGAAATTTGGCGACCGAGAGCATGAGGCTGTAGGCAAGAAAAACTGTATAAGAAACAACCATTCAAAATCCCCACACTCGCCATCGCAAAACTTTGAGTGTGAGGATATCCAGTATAGTAAAAAAGCATTAAAAAGCCATCAGGGCAATTACACAACATAGGAACAGAGGTAAAAGTATGGCAGAAACAACATACGAGATTTTAACTAGACGTATAGATAGAATTAATGCAGAAATGCGAGAAATTGGCGAAAAAAATGGGCTTAATAGCCTTTCGTTATTGGCAAGTCAGACAAAATCCATCAAAGAAGATTTATCCCGTTTACTTTGGATTGAACTTCCTGAATTGAATGACCGCCATAAAATCGAGGCAGTTTCTAAAAGCACTACGGGAATGTTTTTCCACCCTGGTATTTTTGAAATGGACGCTATGCGACAAGCCTTCTTTAAACGCCAAGCAAAGCACTTTTTTGACAACGAAGCAGAGCAACAGGCGTATATAGAGCATGCTGAAAAGGAGTATTTAGAGGCTACTGTAACCTTAAAAGATATTCTTTTTAACTCTAAAAATGGAACTCAGAGAGTAAATAAAAGTTGTCTTATAGAGAAGTTTGAGGAGGCAATGCAATGACACTGGACCTAGACAACATGACACAAGCAGAATTTGATGGACAAATGGCTGAAATCAAGGAGAGGAATCCGAACCTCTTCCAGTTTATTGCTGATTTTGTAGATAGAAAAGTAAGCACCGAAGAGGTGGACGAGTTCCTGAAGATGGAGCGAACTGATCAAGTGGACTATATCAAGAATTACAAAGCGAGGGCATGACATGAATGAATTAGATTTGACCAATACACAGGCGGTAATCTCTATGATGGTACTGATTGGCTTACTGCTTTATCTAAACCACCGAGACCGCAAAAAAAGCGCCCAATTTGAGCGAGAAAACCAACAGACGATAGAAACACCTAGCGAGGATTTAAACCCTGATTATGGGCGATATATCCAGCTTGCAGGGGTAAGAGTTTACGGAGGGATGAAATGAGTTACATAGTGAAGATATACCTTGATAGTGAAAAAATACCAGATGAACCTTATTTTACTAAAGATATTTTTCTAGCTACGTGTATGGACAATGCAACAAAGTTAGCTGTAACTATGGGCTTGTTGACAAAACAAGCGTTTGATTTAGAGACTAAGACAGCTATTTTGAAAACCTTGGATACAATCATAGAAACTCAAAAAGATATTTTGCAAGGGGTAGTGAGCGGACAAATAACCTTTGTGAATAAAAGCAAAGGAGAGGAGGAACTGAATGAGTCTATCAGAGAATGACAAACGAGTATTAAGACTAATCAAGGTAGGGGCTGAGAACTCCATAACAGGGGCAGAAATCAGCCTGATCACTAAGCTAGCAGAAAGAACCGTGCAAGATATTATCAGCCGTCTAATCACGCGCCATAGCGTTCCTATTGTTGGGGTTCGCCATGGGACATTTAGAGGATATTTTATCCCAGCTAACAAAGAGGAGCTACTGGACGGAGCAAAAACATTTTACAATCAGATACGAGAAGAAGAAAAGCGCCTAGCGGTGTTGATGAACAGCGACCTAGAAAGCTACAAAGAAACCTTGAAGGAGGTGGGCGGATATGTTTAGCCTAAGCCGAGAAAGTGAGCAAGACCTAGTGCATGGCATTCTGGAGGTAGTGGAAAGATACCATGAAGCGCGTGATAGACTCAAACCACGACTGACAGGCTTAATATCAGCCCAGGAAGTCATGGACGAGTTAGATATAAAATATATGACACTCCAAAAATGGGAAAAAGCAGGGCTAAGACGATACCATCCACCGCTTGAAGATACAAGAAAGGTTTACTATAAAATAACTGACATCTGGAAGTTTCTGGGGGTAGAAAATGGGTAGATACATGACAGAGCCAGCTTATGCTGGTATGAAGTTAGCCAAGGAAGATAAAACCAAGGTCAGACGCCCAAAGTTGAAGCAACTCAAAGAACGGAAACAACTGAAGAAACTGAGGAAGAAACGTCGGAAAGGGAGCTGATATGACGATTTACGAGGCTAGAGGCTTTCAGGGTAATCTTGTCTATCCATTTGATAAAATTGAGCCGTTCCAGTACATTGAACGCTTTAAGCCTTTGGTAGTCCCTGAAGGGGCAAACATTGAAGAATTTAAACGTACACAAGCGCCTTACTGTATAAGTGGCAAAGTGACACCAGAAAAGCATGGCAGTTACAAGCGAAACAACTCCAGTCTAATCTATCGGGATTTGATTTTCCTTGATTATGACGATATACAGGGGACGTCTGAGGGCTTTATAAAGGCTGTTTCTAGCGCTTTATTTGGCTACTCCTATATCTTATACCCGACTATCAAACATAGCTTAGAAAAGCCCCGTTTTCGCCTTGTAGTGAAGCCTAACAACGTGATGAATGAGGCAACCTATAAGCAGGTAGTTAAGGAGATAGCGGACAAGATTGGGCTACCCTTTGACATGGTCAGTCTAACCTGGTCACAACTCCAAGGGCTACCAGTAACAACAGGCGACCCAGCAAGTTATCAAAAGGTTGTGGAGCATGGCCTAGATTATCCAGTCCCCAAGGTTGAACCAAGAGCGAAGCAAGAAACTACGGAGCGTTACAAGCCTAGAGCAAGTGGCCAGAGGTCAATGACCATGAGAATTATTGACACGCTTTTTAATGGCTTTGGAGATGAGGGAGGGCGCAACGTAGCACTGACACGCTTTGTAGGTTTACTCTTTAATAAGTGGGTTGATTGCGACCTAGAGACCGCCTACGAGCTGACAAAGATAGCTAATAGCGTGACAGTTGAACCATTGCCTATTGAAGAGCTAGACCGCACTTTTAGCAGTATAGCACGGGCTGAATATAGAAAGAGAGGATAGAACCATAGAACTAGAAGAATTAGGAAACCTAGAAAGTGAAATCTTAGAGGCGCGTGAAAGCGAAGATAAGCACTTTAAGACTTTCAAAGGTGTTAGGGGACAGCTTATCAAAGAGTGTCAAGAAATCAAGGACAAGGCTTATCAGCAAGCTTATGAAGAAGTTATGGCAGACAGCAAACACCTTGAAAATGTAAAGGCAGGCAGGTTGACCGAGGCCCAGCATGAAGAACTAGCCCAGCAGAAAGGCGAGGAAAAGAGCAGTAAGGCCTTACCAACTAATCCGCTGGGAGTTGCTATTATGTTAAAAAAGTACGTCCGATTTATTAGAATTAAGCCAGAGGCACAAGGGCAAAAAGCCCCATTATATTTCTATAATCCTGATTTTGGTATCTGGTTAGAGGATAATGAATTTTTGCAAGATCTTATTTCTGTCATTTATCCAAACGCAACGGAAAAACAGGCATTTGACACGCTTTATAAAATAGCTAGACAGAGCCAAATGAGGGAAATCCAAGGCAATTATACTGTAATTGGGAAACAGCTATACAATGCTAAGACAGGCATTTTTGAAGAAACGACACCAGAGATTACAGCAACAAGAAAGATAAAAACAGGTTATAGCCCTGGAGCAGAAGAGCCTATAATTAACGGCTGGAAGCCGACAGCTTGGCTTTTAGAGTTGTTTGACGGTGACAAGGAGCTTTATAACCTTGCTATCCAGATTATAAAAGCAAGCGTCACAGGGCAGTCTTTGCAAAAAATCTTTTGGCTTTTCGGTGAAGGTGGAACAGGAAAAGGAACTTTTCAGCAGTTACTTATAAACCTAGTTGGTATGGAAAATGTGGCAAGTTTGAAGATCACTGGTTTAACAAAAAGTCAATTTTCAACGTCTATATTATTGGGAAAGTCGCTTGTAATCGGTGATGATGTACAAAAGGACGCAGTAATTAGAGACACTTCAGATATGTTTAGCTTAGCAACAGGCGACATAATGACCATAGAGGACAAAGGGAAACGCCCTTATAGCATACGCCTTAATATGACGGTAGTACAATCTTCTAATGGTTTACCAAGAATGAACGGGGATAAATCAGCTATTGATAGGCGATTTAGAATTTTACCTTTTACCAAAATATTCAAAGGTAATCCTAACAAGGCTATCAAAGACGATTACATTAACCGCAAAGAAGTGCTGGAGTACCTGGTTAAGTTGGCTATTGAAACACCAATCGCTGACATTAACCCTACGAAGTCTATTGAAATACTTGAAGAACACCATAAAGACATGAACCCCGTTATTGATTTTGTTTCTAAGTTTTTTACTGATGAATTGACAAGTGAGTTTATTCCTAATAGTTTTGTCTATCACGTTTGGAAAGGTTTCCTAGAATACTATGGTATTAAAGAAAACAGGTCAGAAATGGGCTTACATCGAGAAATCAAAAGCAACCTGCCTGAAGGTTTCGCAGTTGGCCAGAAGGTTATCCCTGCAGGGCAACAGATCCATAAAGGTTTTTATCCTAAAGAAGACCTACCGCCGTTTGCAAGCGTAGCCTATGCTAATGGTAGGGCAACACCCGAAAAGCAGAAAAAGCCAAAGAATGAACGCGGGTATTACAACCATTGGCCAGAGTACAAAAAGAGAAGGAAAAGAAAATAAGAATTTTATACACTTTACACAGTAGGGCAAAAATTTTATACACTTAAAAACGTTGTCATATCAAGGGTTTTATACACTTTATACGAAAAACACGGAAATAAAAAAATTTCCTTATATTATGTTTTAAAAATGGGGTCCCTATTATCCCTATATATGTTTTTATTTTAATGTATAAAGCGTATAAAGTGTATAAAACAATAGCAAAAACCTTGGCATTACTGACTTTATTTTTTATACACTTTTAAAAACAAGTGTATAAAATTTGTAAGAAGCGTATAAAAAAGGGGACAGAAAAATCAATTAAGTACAAAAGGAGTAAAAAACATGAAAATTAAACTATTTTTTTATTACAAATGGCAACAATCACTAGAAAATTTTGAACAGGAAGTAAATGATTTTATGGCGACCGTGCAGGTAATTGATGTAAA
Organism: Streptococcus sp. 959; assembly: GCF_013277075.1. GTDB lineage: Bacteria > Bacillota > Bacilli > Lactobacillales > Streptococcaceae > Streptococcus > Streptococcus pseudopneumoniae_C. Next base: position 73,609 of record NZ_VMMF01000010.1, on the reverse strand, counting down.
ACATTCAACCGCAACCGTAGGAGATAGTGATGGTATGGGTGCGATTGCTGGTTTGCTAGTATTATACAGATAACAAAATGGGGTAGATAGTACCGACCCCCTTGCAATGGTGTAACTACTAGTGACACCCTTAAAACAGAAAGAGGAAAAACAACATGACATTAAAAACATTTTCAGATAAAGCAAAAACATTCACTTTCACTTACTATTTTTGTGATCAGGCGACCGCTCAAGTAGCAGGTCACGCGCTACTGGGATATATGACTGGAACATATTGCCAGCCTGTAATCTCATTGACCTACAAGGATAAGGGAACGCTTGTCGCTGAGTATGTGGAAGATCACAAGCTAAACAAGACTTTCAAGCGTATTTGTGATAGCTTTAAAGACTACCACAAACAACCAGAAGAGGCTGAAGCATTTGAGGAACGTTATAAACGGGAGCGCGTGCTTCAACTCAAAGAGTCAGAGGATTTTGAGAGTTTGCTGGAGAAAGTAACAGACTACGAGCTAGAACTATTAGACTATGCTGATCGCTTGCTTTCTGATAAGCCTATCCCTATGGACTCTATGACCGCTTTTGGTACGTTGGAAAAGCTGGGCGATGAAAGTATTAGCCTACTCCAAAAGTTGGACGTAGAGGGCGAATATAAAGGCCTTGCTGGTTATACAGAGCATTTGAAGTAGAACACAGGGGAGCAATCCCCTTTTTGCTATCAAGTCAATAGTTTTGGGTTTTTCCATATAGGGGGAAATAATGAAGCAGTTAGCAATAGAAACAATCACTAAACCAATGAAGCTGAGAGGAATATCTAAGGGTATAGCAGAGTTGGACGGTAAACGTTTAGAGATTGATTTGGATAATTTAATGATTGATTTTGGTGTAGAGTCATTTGAATTAGACAGAATAGCAGGAACTAAGGGAGGTAATCGATATTTCTTTCTTTGCCCTGATTGTGGTAGACGGTGCAGGTTGCTTTATAAACGGTATTTATATTTTAGTTGCGGTACTTGTCTAGATATCCACAAGAGTACCCTGAACCGTAGCAAAACGGATTGCCAATACTACTGGGAGCTTGCACTAAAAGAAGCCAGAAAGGTAGAACCAGGGTGGAGTCCTAGACGTGGTAGATATATGTTTGATGGTTTCCCTGAAAGACCAAGGTATATGAAGCGTGACAGGTATCATAAGCACTATAAGAAGTTTTTGAAGTATATTGAAAAAGGGGATAGATTTTGGCTGAATGGTTCGAGATTGTGAGACAATATGAAGTAGTGTGCAATTTACAAAACGAACAAATACTACATATTAGACGGTTTGAATGTTAAAAAAAGCTAGATATATCAAGGATTTAAGTAAGCAGAGCGTTCCAAAAAAGGGTGAGGTTTTGGTGAGGTAGCATATATAAAAAGTATAAGATTAGTATAAGGTTGTGTATTTAAAAATACTAAGGTTTTACAAAGGTACAGGGCTTTTTTTCTAGTGATAGAACCACAAGATAGAGAGGTTTACCGAGGGTTAGAAAAGGTGAGATTTTTCTTAGGTAGTGGCAGTAAATATGCCTGACAAATGGCAGGGTTATGTGTGTTGAACTCCGAGCGAACGCCGAGAAAATGCAAAAAAAAGCCAGCACAGGGCTGACTTACTTTCTGAGATTCCAGAGGATGGCAGGGAGTGAAAACCAAGTTACAATAGATGAAGAGGCTTGGGAACTTGTCTTACCTGATCAGTGGAATTTGAGCGGTGAGCATGAAAAAGCAATCCGTGAGGGATTGGAGATATTCGCCCAAGACATCAACAGCATAGAGAACGAGAGAGCCAGAAAATACTTCATTATCCATTATTGCTACATGAGAAAGAAAACAATGAGCGAATGCGTAGAAATGGCAGGTACTAGCTCCACTAGCTACCACCGATACAAACAGATAGCCGTCTTAAACTTTGCGAGAATCCACCAGAACGGAGAGCTAGAAGCATATAAGTAGGCGTTTGTGGTGTTTTGTTGAGAAATGTTAAGATTTAAGTGAGGGGGATGACATGATTGAAGATTTTTTGATTGATCTGGAGAATATCCAATTAGAGGATATGGAGATAGATTTAAACATGGATTTTGAAATAGATGTTGACCTTGATGGTTTAGATTTAACCTTACTACAAGAATTAGAAGCGTAAATGTTGGCAAATGTAGGCGTAGGCTTCATATTCGCCCCCTATTTCGCTTGGTTTCGTACTGGACAACTAAAGCACCACGGACAAACTACAAGCCCTTAGAAACGAATCTGGGGGCTTTTGTGAGGCCATAATCTTATAAACCACGCGCTTCATGGTATAATATACCTATCAGCAACCAGCAATAAAAAAAGCACGTTTGACCGTGCTAGTTTCTTGCCTGCTGAACTCGTCAAATCTTAGCCCTTTTGTGGGGCTTTTTTGCTCCCCTTTTTGCGTACTTTGGGGGAGCAAGTAGTAAAAAGTAATGTTAGTGTTTTTTGTTCAAAAGCGCGTGATATAAGGGTCAGGAAGCCCTAAGAAAACATAAAATAAGAAGTTTTTTATTATACTACAAAATCGGCCTTTTGGGTAATAGAATCTCACTTTTTTTGGTATAATGGTAAGCAATAATGGACTAGAAAGAACAAAGATGCAAGATAAAATTGTCATTCATGGGGCGCGTGCCCATAATTTAAAAAATATTGATGTGGAGATTCCGCGAGACAAGCTGGTTGTTGTGACCGGCTTGTCAGGTTCAGGGAAATCCAGTCTGGCCTTTGATACCCTCTATGCGGAGGGACAACGTCGCTATGTGGAGAGCTTGTCAGCCTATGCTCGTCAGTTTTTGGGAAATATGGAGAAGCCTGATGTAGATGCCATTGATGGTCTCAGCCCAGCTATTTCCATCGACCAGAAAACGACTAGTAAAAACCCTCGCTCGACGGTAGGAACCACGACTGAAATCAATGACTATCTGCGTCTCCTCTACGCGCGTGTGGGGACGCCTTACTGTATCAACGGGCATGGGGCTATCAAGGCTTCTTCTGTGGAGCAGATCGTTGATAGGGTCTTAGAATTGCCAGAACGCCAGCGCCTACAAATCTTAGCACCAGTTATCCGCAAGAAAAAAGGACAGCACAAGAGCGTCATTGAAAAGGTTCAGAAAGATGGTTATGTCCGTGTCCGTGTGGATGGGGAAGTCTATGATGTGACCGAAGTGCCAGAGTTGTCCAAGAGCAAGCAACACAATATTGATGTCGTAGTTGACCGTATTGTCATCAAGGAGGGCATTCGTAGTCGTCTCTTTGATTCCATTGAGGCTGCCCTTCGTATTGCAGAAGGCTATGTCATTATCGACACTATGGACGACTCTGAGTTGCTCTTCTCTGAGCATTATGCCTGTCCAGTTTGTGGCTTTACTGTTCCAGAGTTAGAGCCACGTCTCTTCTCCTTCAATGCTCCTTTTGGTTCTTGTAGTGAGTGTGACGGCTTGGGCATCAAGCTGGAGGTGGATACTGATTTGGTAGTGCCAGATGCCAGCAAAACCTTACGTGAGGGGGCGCTAGCACCTTGGAATCCTATCTCTTCTAACTATTATCCAAATATGCTAGAGCAGGCCATGACGGCCTTTGGAGTGGACATGGATAAGCCTTTTGAGGACTTGTCAGAAGAAGATAAGAACTTGATTCTCTACGGCTCAGATGGCAAGGAATTTCATTTCCACTATGAGAATGAATTTGGTGGTGTGCGCGATATTGACATTCCATTTGAAGGAGTTGTCAATAATATCAAACGTCGCTACCATGAAACTAATAGTGACTACACGCGCACCCAGATGCGTCTCTACATGAATGAGCTAACCTGCGGAACCTGTCACGGCTATCGTCTCAATGACCAGGCCTTGTCTGTCCGTGTGGGTGGTGAGCAAGGGCCACATATCGGAGAAATTTCAGACTTGTCTATCGCAGATAACTTGGACTTGGTGAGCCAGCTGACCCTATCTGAAAATGAAACCATCATTGCTCGGCCTATTCTCAAGGAAATCAAGGACCGTTTGACCTTCCTTAATAACGTGGGTCTTAACTATCTAACCCTGTCTCGTTCGGCAGGAACCCTTTCGGGTGGTGAGAGTCAGCGTATTCGTTTGGCAACCCAGATTGGATCTAACCTATCAGGCGTCCTTTATATCCTAGACGAGCCGTCGATCGGGCTCCACCAGAGGGATAATGACCGTCTGATTGCCAGTTTGAAAAAGATGCGTGATTTGGGCAATACTCTCATCGTGGTGGAACACGACGAAGATACCATGCGTGAGGCGGATTACCTGATTGACGTTGGTCCCGGTGCCGGTGTTTTTGGTGGGGAGATTGTTGCTGCAGGAACTCCCAAACAGGTGGCTCGCAACAGTAAGTCTATCACAGGCCAGTACTTATCAGGTAAACGTGCTATTCCAGTACCAGAAGAGCGTCGTGTGGGAAATGGTCGCTTTATCGAAGTGATAGGAGCTCGTGAGAATAACTTGCAAAATGTTACCGCTCGTTTCCCATTAGGAAAATTCATCGCGGTGACAGGGGTATCGGGTTCAGGGAAATCTACCCTAATCAATAGCATCCTCAAAAAAGCCATTGCCCAGAAGCTCAACCGCAATTCAGACAAGCCTGGTAAGTTTAAGACCATCACAGGGATTGAGCATGTTGATCGTTTGATTGACATTGACCAGAGTCCAATCGGACGAACGCCGAGGTCCAACCCAGCTACCTATACAGGAGTTTTTGACGACATACGTGACCTCTTTGCCCAGACAAATGAAGCCAAGATTCGAGGCTACAAGAAGGGGCGTTTCAGTTTCAACGTCAAGGGTGGTCGCTGTGAAGCCTGCTCAGGTGACGGGATTATCAAGATTGAGATGCACTTCTTGCCAGATGTTTACGTGGCTTGTGAAGTTTGCCATGGAACCCGCTACAACAGTGAGACCCTAGAAGTTCATTACAAGGAAAAAAATATCTCGCAAGTCTTGGATATGACTGTCAATGATGCGGTGGAGTTCTTCCAACATATTCCGAAAATTCAACGCAAACTTCAGACTATCAAGGATGTGGGACTTGGTTATGTGACATTGGGGCAACCTGCTACCACCCTTTCTGGGGGAGAAGCTCAGCGTATGAAACTGGCTAGTGAACTTCACAAACGCTCGACAGGAAAATCTTTCTACATTCTGGATGAGCCGACAACAGGGCTTCATACTGAGGACATTGCTCGCTTGCTTACAGTCTTAGCTCGCTTTGTAGACGATGGCAATACAGTCCTTGTTATAGAGCACAATCTAGATGTTATTAAGACTGCAGACCATATTATTGACTTGGGTCCTGAGGGCGGTGTCGGCGGTGGAACCATCATCGCAACAGGAACTCCAGAAGAAGTAGCGGCCAACGAAGCCAGCTACACAGGACACTATTTGAAAGGAAAGTTACATCATGAATAAACGCATACAAGCATTTCTATCTAAAATGCAAGAAAAAGAACTGGATGGAATCATCATCAATAACCTTAAAAACGTCTATTATTTGACTGGTTTTTGGGGCTCAAACGGAACAGTCTTCATCAGCCGTGACCGTCAGGTCTTGGTGACAGACTCTCGCTATATCATTGCAGCCAAGCAAGAAACCAGTGGTTTTGAGATTGTGGCAGATCGTGATGAATTGGCTGTCATTGCAGGAATGGTTAAGGACATGGGCTTGTCTCGAATCGGTTTTGAGGACGAGATTTCAGTATCTTATTATCACCGTATGCAGGCAGCTTTTGCAGGAATTGACTTGCTTCCACAAACTCAGTTTGTTGAAAGTCTTCGAATGATTAAGGATGAAGAGGAGATTGCAGCGATTCGCAAGGCTTGTTCTATCTCAGACCAAGCTTTCCGCGATGCGCTTGACTTTATTAAGCCAGGAAAGACTGAGATTGAGATTGCCAACTTCCTTGACTTCCGCATGCGTGAGTTGGGAGCATCTGGCTTGTCTTTTGACACCATTCTAGCTAGCGGTATCAATTCTTCTAAACCCCATGCCCATCCTATGCACAAACCAGTTGAGCTGGGAGAAGCTATTACCATGGATTTCGGCTGCCTCTATGACCACTATGTCAGCGATATGACACGGACTATCTATCTAGGGCATGTTAGCGACGAGCAGGCAGAGATTTACAATACGGTTCTAAAAGCTAACCAAGCCTTGATTGATCAGGCTAAGGCAGGATTAGGTTTCCGTGATTTTGACAAAATTCCTCGCGATATTATCATCGAGGCAGGCTATGGCGACTACTTTACCCACGGTATTGGACACGGTATTGGACTGGATATCCATGAGGAACCCTACTTTAGCCAGACTTCTACAGAAACTATTAAGGCAGGTATGGCATTGACAGATGAGCCAGGTATCTATATTGAAGGTAAATACGGGGTTCGTATCGAGGATGATATCCTGATTACAGAGACAGGTTGTGAATTGTTGACCCTAGCTCCAAAAGAGTTGATAGTCATTTAGTTATTTGTCAAGAAAAAAGTACGAAAATGACGGAAAAAGTCAAAAAAATTTAAAAATAGGTCGCAAGTCGGATGTTTTTTATGGTATAATAGACTAAACTGATAGTAACATGTAGCGAAAGGGGTAGGTACATGATTAAAATTTATACAGTCTCAAGTTGTACTAGCTGTAAAAAAGCAAAAACCTGGCTCAATGCCCACCAGTTAAGTTATAAAGAACAAAACCTTGGTAAAGAAGGAATTACGAGAGAAGAATTACTGGATATTCTGACCAAAACAGATAACGGAATAGCCAGCATCGTCTCATCTAAAAATCGCTATGCCAAAGCCCTTGGAGTGGATATTGAAGATTTGAGTGTCAACGAAGTTCTCAATCTGATTATGGAAACACCGAGAATTTTAAAGAGCCCAATCCTTGTAGATGAAAAACGCCTGCAAGTTGGCTATAAGGAAGACGATATTCGTGCCTTCCTACCACGCTCTGTCCGTAATGTAGAAAATGCAGAAGCACGTTTGCGTGCAGCTCTATAAACATCAAGGCTGGGAGCAATTCTCAGTCTTGTTCTGTTTTAATCTGAAAAAGAAAGAAGAGAGAAATGAAAAAAATTGTTCTTGTTAGTCTAGCTTTCCTTTTTGTCCTGGCTGGTTGTGGGCAGAAAAAAGAAACTGCAACAGCTACAAAAACAGAAAAGGATACGCTTCAGTCAGCATTGCCAGTTATTGAAAATGCCGAGAAGAATACAGTTGTAACCAAGACTTTGGTCTTGCCCAAGTCAGGTGATGGTAGCCAGCAAACCCAAACCATTACATACAAGGATAAGACTTTTTTGAGCTTAACGATTCAACAAAAGCGTCCAGTCTCTGATGAATTGAAGACTTATATTGACCAACATGGAGTGGAAGAAACTCAAAAAGCTCTTCTCGAGGCGGAAGAGAAAGATGAATCCATCATAGAAGCTCGTAAATTGGCAGGCTTTAAGCTTGAAACCAAATTATTAAGTGCAACAGAACTTCAAACAACGACCAGTTATGATTTTCAAGTTCTGGATGTCAAGAAGGCTTCTCAGTTAGAATATTTGAAGAACATTGGTTTAGAAAATCTCTTGAAGAATGAACCAAGCAAATATATTTCAGACCGATTGGCAAATGGTGCGACAGAACAATAGAAAATCCAAATAAATAGACTGCCTGAATTGTAGAACGTAAGGAATTATGCTATAATGGTACTATTCTAAGGAAAGAGGGTGTTAGAATGGGATTTACTGAAGAAACAGTACGTTTTAAATTGGACGATTCCAATAAAAAAGAAATTAGCGAAACTTTGACTGATGTCTATGCTTCGTTGAACGATAAGGGCTACAACCCAATTAACCAAATCGTAGGCTACGTATTGAGTGGAGACCCTGCCTACGTTCCTCGTTATAATAATGCACGAAATCAAATCCGTAAGTATGAGCGTGATGAAATCGTTGAGGAGTTGGTTCGCTACTACCTAAAAGGACAAGGAGTCGATCTGTAACCTATGAGAATTATGGGATTGGACGTCGGTTCAAAAACGGTAGGGGTGGCTATTAGCGATCCGCTCGGTTTTACAGCTCAAGGGCTTGAAATCATCCAAATCAATGAGGAGCAAGGCCAATTTGGTTTTGACCGCGTTAAAGAGTTGGTTGATACTTATAAGGTGGAACGATTTGTAGTGGGCTTGCCTAAAAACATGAACAATACAAGCGGACCGCGCGTGGAAGCTAGTCAAGCATACGGAGCAAAGCTAGAAGAGCTTTTTGGTTTACCAGTAGACTATCAGGATGAACGCTTGACAACAGTGGCTGCTGAGCGCATGTTGATTGAACAAGCAGATATCAGTCGCAATAAGCGCAAGAAAGTCATTGATAAGTTAGCAGCTCAGCTGATTTTACAAAATTATTTAGATAGAAAATTTTAATATAAAGGAGAGGCTATGTCACACGATCATAACCACGACCACGAAGAACGTGAACTAATCACACTAGTAGATGAGCAAGGAAATGAAACCTTGTTTGAAATCCTTTTGACGATTGACGGAAAAGAAGAATTTGGTAAAAACTATGTTCTTCTAGTACCAGTTAACGCAGAAGAAGACGAAGACGGACAAGTTGAAATCCAAGCTTACTCATTCATCGAAAACGAAGATGGAACAGAAGGCGAATTGCAACCAATCCCAGAAGACTCAGAAGACGAATGGAACATGATTGAAGAAGTCTTCAATAGTTTTATGGAGGAGTAAAAATGTTCAGTGAACATTTTTACCCCAGTTCCTTAAAATAAGAGAGAACTGGTAAGTCCGGGGGACGTTTTTAGCCCACGTTAATATTCATAGTAGCTAGTTATTAGCTAACCAGGTAAGAGGTCGGGACGAAAATCCTGGCCTCGTTTTTGTTAGTTATGAGACTTTATTGAAGCAGTTGATTGAACCTGTAATTAAGGAGATGTATATGTTTGAAGTAGAAGAATGGCTTCATAGTCGGATTGGTTTGAATTTTAGATCAGGTTTGAGCCGAATGCAACAAGCGGTGGATTTATTAGGAAATCCGGAGAAATCTTATCCCATTATCCATGTGACGGGGACTAATGGGAAAGGATCTACCATTGCTTTCATGAGGGAGTTATTCATGGGGCATGGAAAAAAAGTTGCGACCTTTACCTCTCCTCATATCGTCTCTATCAATGATCGAATCTGCATTAATGGGCAACCAATAGCCGATATAGACTTTATCCGTTTAGCTGAGCAGGTCAAGGAGATGGAAAAGACGCTTCTACAAACCCATGATCAGTTGTCTTTTTTTGAATTGCTGACCTTGATTGCTTTTCTTTATTTTAGGGAACAAGAGGTGGATTTGGTTTTATTAGAAGTGGGAATTGGTGGCTTACTTGACACGACCAATGTGGTAACTGGAGAGATTGCTGTTATCACCTCTATCGGGCTCGACCATCAGGAGACCTTGGGTGATAGTCTAGAAGCAATCGCAGAGCAGAAAGCCGGTATTTTCAAGGCTGGTAAGAAGGCAGTGATTGCTAAGCTGGCTCCAGAAGCTAGGCTTGTCTGTCAGAAAAAAGCCGAATCTTTAGCTGTTGCCCTTTATCAGGCAGGCCAGAATTTTTCAATGATGAATGGTGATTTTTCAAGTTCTTTAGGTACTCTTTCCCAGCTGAAAATAGGATTAGAAGGGGCCTATCAGCAGGAAAATGCTGCCTTGGCGCTACAAGCATTTCTTCTCTTTATGAGAGAAGGAAGGGAAGCTGTTGATGAACAGGTTGTAAGACATGCTTTGGAGAAGACCCATTGGGCTGGTCGTTTGGAGCGTATTCGCCCGCAGATTTACTTGGATGGTGCCCATAACCTCCCTGCCTTGACTCGCTTGGTTGAATTTATCAAAGAAAAAGAGCAGGAAGGCTATCGACCTCAAATCCTATTTGGAGCCTTGAAACGCAAGGATTATCAGGGAATGTTGGCTTATCTGACTGAAAATTTGCCTCAGGTGGAACTAAAGGTGACCGGCTTTGACTATCAAGGGGCTCTGGAGGAGACAGATGTAATAGGTTACGATGTGATTCCTTCTTACCGAGAACTTATCAGCAGTTTTGAAGCAAGGGCAGACGCGCAGGACTTGTTGTTCATTACTGGGTCTCTCTATTTTATCTCAGAAGTACGGAGTCACCTACAGGAGCATGAGCAGATAAATTGACCTCTCTAGCAAGTCTTAGTCTCTTAGTAGCATGTTCACAAAGAGTTCAACAGGTTCAACAACCAGCAGCTCAACCGCAATCACAACCTGTTGCTTCATCTTCCACAGAAAATACAAACCAGGCAGCGACAAGTTCTTCACAAAATACGCCTGAGGCTCAACCAACTAATATTGATGGAACTTATACTGGTCAGGACGAAAGAGACCGTATCACTTTGGTAGTGACTGGTACAACTGGCACCTGGATACAGGTAGAAACTGATGGGGAACAAGAAATCAAGCAGGTTAGCTTTGATGCCTCTAATCAACGCATGATTATTGGGGATGATGTCAAGATTTATGCAATCAATGGAAGTCAGATGATTATCGACGATATGGATAGAGAGGCGTCTGATCGCATCGTTTTATCAAAATAGACTAGAAGGAGACTGGATTTTTCGGTCTCTTTTATGATTGCTCAGAAAAATAATCATAAATACTTGCCTTCTGTCGAATACCTGAGTTATACTAGTATCAATTACCTGTTTTTAGCATTCAAACTATCAAGGAGGGGATATGAAATATAGAAAATTTCAATTATTGATGTCCAAGTATGGCTTTAGTCTTTCGATTATGTTACTTGAGCTTTGTCTTGTTTTTGGTCTCTTTCTTTATTTAGGGCGTATGGCCCCTATTCTTTGGGTAATTGTCTTAATTTTTATGAGTATGGCGACTATTGTCGCAATTGTCAATCGTTCAATGACACCTGATAGTAAAGTGATGTGGTTAGTGGTGACTTTTGTTCCTGTCATTGGCCCCTTGCTCTATCTGATGTTTGGTGAAAGACGATTATCCAAAAAAGAAATCAAGCAGTTGGACAAACTTGGTTCTATGCATTTTCGGGAGGATAATAGTAAAGCTCTCCGCCAGAAATTGAAGGAAGAGGATAAGGCGGCTTACGGAGTTATCAAATCTTTGTTAAGTATGGATAGTAACGCCGATGTCTATGATCGAACAGACTCACAATTCTTTTCTTCGGGTGAAAGCATGTGGCAATATATGTTGGAAGACCTCAAGAAAGCTGAAAAGTTTATCTTTCTAGAGTATTATATTGTCGAAGAAGGTCTGATGTGGAATAGCATACTAGACATACTAGAGCACAAGGCAGCTCAGGGTGTAGAGGTCAAGATGCTCTATGATGATATCGGCTGTATGGCAACTTTACCTGGAGATTATACTATTCAACTTCGTAGTCGAGGAATTGAAGCCCATAAGTTTAATAAGGTGATTCCTCGTTTGACGGTGGCTTACAACAATCGGGACCATCGTAAAATCCTTGTCATAGATGGTCAGGTAGCCTATACAGGAGGCATTAACTTAGCTGATGAGTACATCAATCATGTAGAACGCTTTGGTTATTGGAAGGACAGTGGGATTCGCTTAGATGGACCTGGTGTCAAGGCTCTCACCCGTCTCTTTTTGATGACTTGGTACATCAATCGTGGGGAAATCAGCGATTTTGACCAGTATCACTTGGAAAATCAGCCTTGTTCTGGCCAAGGGCTCTGCATTCCTTACGGTAGTGGACCCAAGCCCATCTTCCGTACCCAGGTAGGGAAAAAAGTCTATCAAAGTTTGATTAATCAGGCCACTGATTCAGTCTATATCACAACGCCCTATTTGATTATTGACTATGACTTAACAGAGAGTATTAAAAATGCGGCCATGAGGGGTGTTGATGTCCGCATTGTGACCCCTTTCATTCCGGATAAAAAATTAATCCAACTCATCACAAGAGGGGCCTATCCGGATTTGTTGTCAGCAGGAGTAAGGATTTTTGAGTATAGTCCAGGCTTTATCCACAGTAAACAAATCTTAGTGGATAAGGACTTTGCTGCAGTTGGAACCATTAACTTAGATTATAGAAGTTTGCTTCACCACTATGAAAATGCAGTCTTGCTATATAAAACAGAATCAATCACTGAGATTCAAAAAGATTTTCAAGAGATTTTTTCGGTATCGCAAGAAATTTTCCCTCATACGATAAAAAATAGCTGGTATCAAAAATTGATTAAGGAAATTGCCCAGTTATTCGCCCCTATCTTATAAGAAATCTAGGACTGAGGATACAAACCAGTCCTCTTTTTCTTGTCTTTTACGAATAAGAAGATGTAGGAGGGAAGATGCTGACTCAGAACGAATTAAACTATATCACGACATTTAAACAGACACATTTACACCGATTTCGGGAAATTGAAACCTTTGTGAAACTATGCAAAAAATCACTCAAACACCCATCGCAAGCTGACAATCCTAGGACTTTTTGATATACTAAGACAGATAAATTGAATAGGAGAAACGATATGAGTGTGTATGGTAGAGTAGAAGAAGTTCATCAGGAGAATAGTGAACCTCTAGAATACCAAATCGAACAAGAATCGCATCATCGTGAATCAAGTCGTCTTCCTTTGGTAAAAATCTTACTATGGAGTACGCTTGTAACAGGGATAACTCTAGGAGTACCGCTATTACTCGATTTAATGAGTGCACAGGAAGTGCAGGATTTTTATGCAGGTTGGGCCCTTCATCAGACAGGGAAGATTTACAGCGACTATTATGGAAGTCAAGGTTTGCTTTATTATTTGCTGACTTACGTGACTCAGGGCGGATTTTTCTTTGCCATTTTTGAGTGGTTAGCCTTGGTAGCAGGAGGATTTTTCCTCTTTAAATCGGCGGATACCTTGACAGAGCAAGGAGACCAAGCTGGACAACTGGTGACTATTTTTTACATGCTGGTTACAGGTCTTGCTTTTGGTGGAGGATATGCGACTCTTTTAGCGCTTCCTTTCTTATTCGCGGCCTTTAGTTTAGTTGCGGCTTACCTAAGTAATCCAAGCCATGATAAGGGATTTGTACGGATTGGGTTAGCTTTGGCAGGAGGATTTTTCTTTGCTCCCTTGGCCTCGCTCCTGTTTATTGCTGTAGTGAGTTTAGGCTTGTTGGTCTTTAACCTTGGGCATAGACGTTTTGCACATGGATTTTATCAGTTTCTTGCAGTGGCTTTAGGTTTCTCACTGGTCTTTTATCCAACTGCCTACTATAGTGTTGCAACAGGAAGTTTTGAGGATGCGATTAGTGGAATTTTGTATCCAATTCATTCCATTCGTTTGGTTTCTGTTTCGGCATTGATAGAAAATGTTTTGTTTTATGGGTTGTTGGCTCTTGGCATGGGAGTTTTGGTTTTTGTCTTTTTAGGTCTCTTTCAATCTAAATCCTCTAAACTATATGTCATCTCAGTGCCTGCGAGTTTGTTCCTAATTTTAGGTTTGGTAGTGATTTTCTTTACACAGGATCCTCTACATGCATCCCGTTTGATGCTCATTTTCCCTGTCTTTCTTCTGCTTTTAGTATCCAATATCAAGGGGCAACAGAGTGGTCGTAGCGTTAGAAGAAGACGCAGAGAAGAGCCTGTTAGTCTCTGGCATCGCTATACTAAGGGGAATCTTTACTTACCGATTTTAACTTTGTTATATCTTTTGGCTGTTCCTTTTTTGATGAGGTTTGTCCTTTATCCAGTACCTTATCAAGAACGTGAGCGTCTTGCTGATTTGGTGAAAGAGGAGACAAGTACGGAAGATGCTATCTATGCATGGGATGATACTGCAACTCTTTATCGTAAGAGTGAGCGCTTGTCGCCATCGGCTATTTTGTCCCCGATGCACTATACAGCAACTGAGGAAAACCGGAATAAGCTACTCAATGACTTGAAAGAAAAACAACCCAAGGTGATTGTGGTGAATGATAAGGTAGCAGTCTGGTCTGAAGTGGAAACAATCTTGAAAGAAAATTACCAACTAGTAAAGACTGATTACTCAGAATTCAAAGTCTATAAAATCAAATAACTAAATCAATATCTTGTGTATTTTTAAAAATTTTAGGATTTTTAACACAAGATATTGATTTTTCTTTTTAGAGTGGTATAATACTTTTTAGAAAGAACATTTTAGAAAAGAGCATGCATATGATTGCACTAGAAGAAAAAATTACAATTTTGCCAACTCTCTTCGTCGAGAAACGAGATGGGAGACGTGTTGTATTTGATGTGGACAAGATTGACAAAGCTCTCCACAAGGCGGCTGACAAGGTTATGGATGTGACACCCTTGGTTGAAAAGCGCCTCAATGCTCTGACCGAGCGAATTGTCACAGAAATTCATAGTCGCTTTCCACAGGGGGTTAAGATTTACGAAATTCAAAATATCGTAGAACATGAACTCCTTGAAGCAAAAGAATATGCCCTAGCTGAGGAGTATATTACTTATCGGACACAGAGGGATTTTGAGCGCTCAAAAGCGACGGATATCAACTTTAGTATCCATAAGCTTCTCAACAAAGACCAGGCAGTTGTCAATGAAAATGCTAATAAAGACAGCGATGTCTTTAATACCCAGCGTGATTTGACAGCAGGGATTGTTGGGAAATCAATCGGACTGCAAATGCTTCCTAAGCACGTAGCCAATGCCCACCAAAAGGGGGATATCCACTATCATGATTTGGACTACAGTCCCTATACACCTATGACCAACTGCTGTTTGATTGATTTCAAGGGTATGTTGGAAAATGGTTTTAAGATTGGAAATGCAGAGGTAGAAAGTCCCAAGTCTATCCAGACTGCGACAGCTCAGATTTCCCAAATTATCGCCAATGTTGCTTCTAGCCAGTACGGTGGCTGTTCAGCTGACCGTATTGATGAAGTTTTGGCGCCTTATGCAGAGAAGAATTACCAAAAACATCTCAAGGATGCAGAAGAATGGGTCTTGCCTGAAAAGCCGGAAGATTATGCCTGGAAGAAAACGCAAAAAGACATCTATGATGCCATGCAATCTCTTGAGTATGAAATCAACACCCTCTTCACTTCAAATGGGCAAACACCTTTCACTTCGCTAGGTTTTGGCCTGGGAACCAATCGTTTTGAGCGGGAAATTCAAAAAGCTATCTTGAACATTCGTATCAAGGGTCTTGGTTCAGAACATCGTACGGCTATCTTCCCTAAACTGATTTTTACTCTGAAAAGAGACCTTAACTTGGAAGAAGGGACTCCAAACTATGACATCAAACAGTTGGCTCTCGAGTGTGCAACCAAGCGGATGTACCCAGATGTTTTGTCCTATGATAAGATTGTTGACTTGACAGGTTCTTTCAAGGTTCCTATGGGTTGTCGTTCTTTCCTCCAAGGATGGAAGGATGAAAATGGTGTAGAAGTCAATTCAGGTCGTATGAACCTAGGTGTTGTGACAGTTAACCTACCTCGTATTGCTCTTGAGTCTGAAGGAGACATGAATAAGTTCTGGGAAATCTTCAACGAGCGTATGAATATCGCAGAAGATGCTCTGGTTTATCGTGTCGAACGTACTAAAGAGGCGACACCAGCAAATGCTCCTATCCTTTATCAGTACGGTGCTTTTGGCCATCGTCTGGGTAAAGAAGAAAGTGTTGACCAGCTCTTTAAGAATCGTCGCGCAACCGTTTCGCTGGGCTACATCGGTTTATACGAAGTGGCAACTGTCTTCTTTGGAAATAGCTGGGAACACAATCCAGACGCCAAGGAATTCACGCTGGATATCATTCGTGATATGAAACGCCGTGTAGAAGAGTGGTCGGATCAATATGGTTACCATTTCTCAATTTATTCAACACCATCTGAAAGTCTGACAGACCGTTTCTGCCGACTAGATACAGAGAAGTTTGGCTCTATTCCTGATATCACAGACAAGGAATACTACACCAATTCTTTCCATTATGATGTTCGTAAAAATCCAACCCCGTTTGAAAAATTAGACTTTGAGAAAGTCTATCCAGAAGCAGGTGCGTCAGGTGGTTTCATCCATTATTGTGAGTATCCAGTCCTCCAGCAAAATCCAAAAGCCTTGGAAGCTGTCTGGGACTATGCCTATGACCGCGTGGGCTATCTAGGGACCAATACTCCGATTGACCATTGCTACAAGTGTGACTTTGAGGGGGATTTTGAACCAACTGAAAGAGGATTTGCTTGTCCAAACTGTGGCAATAGTGATCCTAAAACTGTAGATGTGGTCAAACGAACTTGTGGCTACTTAGGTAATCCTCAAGCGAGACCTATGGTCAACGGTCGTCACAAGGAAATAGCTGCGCGTGTCAAACACATGAATGGCTCAACGATTAAAATAGCTGGGCATCAAGTAACAAATTAGAAAGAAATGAAATGGGAAAATATCAATTAGACGATAAGGGGCGCGCACAAGTGGCCCGTTATCACGAGAAACACTCTAAAGGTGGAGCTGGTAAAAAAGAACGTTTACTCAGCCTCAGAGAACAATTTTTAAACAAGAATAAGAAAAAATAAAAGTGAGAGTTAGCTCTCGCTTTTCTCTTAGTAGGAGGTAAGGATGGAACTACGCAGACCAAGATTAGCAGATAAGACAGCTGTTATAGACATGATGGAGGAATTTGAAAAATATCAGTCGCCTCACGACGGTGGTTTTTGGGATACAGAGAATTTTTCTTATGAAGACTGGTTAGAAAACAATCAGAATCAGGAAATGGGGATTAATCTGCCTGAAGGATGGGTTCCAGCAATTCAGCTAGTAGCTTTTTCCGAGAAAGGTCAAGCACTTGGATTTCTTAATCTCCGATTGCGCCTCAGTGACTATTTGCTAGAAGTAGGTGGACACATCGGCTACTCCATCCGCCCTTCTGAAAGAGGTAAAGGTTATGCCAAAAAAGCCCTCAGACAAGGCCTGAAAGTTGCTAAGGAAAAGAACATCAAGAAGGCTCTGGTGACCTGTAGTGTGAATAATCCTGCTAGCAGAGCAGTCATTCTAGCAAATGGAGGTCTCATTGAGGATGTTCGTAATAGAGTCGAGCGTTATTGGATAGAGGTAGCGAATGAATAATCCAAAACCACAAGAATGGAAAAGCGAGGAACTCAGTCAAGGGCGTATCATTGACTACAAGGCCTTTAATTTTGTAGATGGAGAAGGAGTGCGCAACTCTCTCTATGTATCGGGTTGTATGTTTCACTGCGAGGGGTGCTATAATGTTGCCACTTGGTCTTTTAATGCTGGCATTCCCTATACAGCAGAGCTAGAAGAACAAATCATGGCAGATCTTGCTCAGCCCTATGTTCAAGGTTTGACCTTGCTGGGAGGGGAGCCCTTTCTCAATACGGGCATTCTCTTGACGCTCGTTAAACGCATCCGAAAGGAATTGCCAGACAAAGACATCTGGTCCTGGACGGGCTACACTTGGGAAGAAATGATGCTGGAGACCCCAGATAAATTGGAACTTTTATCACTGATTGACATTCTTGTCGATGGACGGTATGATCGAACTAAGAGAAATCACATGCTCCAGTTTCGAGGTTCGTCCAATCAACGAATTATCGATGTGCAAAAATCCCTCAAAAGTGGGCAAGTAGTGATTTGGGACAAGCTTAATGACGGAAAAGAAAGCTATGAACAGGTGAGGAGAGAATGAAGAGAAAAGACTTAATAGACCAGCTTGTCTCAGAAATAGAAACGGGAAAAGTCAGGACACTAGGTATATACGGTCATGGGGCTTCGGGTAAATCAACCTTTGCACAGGAATTGTACCAAATCCTAGATTCTGCAAAGGTAAACTTATTGGAAACCGATCCTTACATTGCTTCAAATCGTCATTTAGTGGTGCCAAAGGAGACTCCAGACCAAAAAGTGACCGCTTGTTTACCTGTGGCTCATGAACTGGCAAGTTTGCAGAGAGATATTCACGCATTGCAGGCAGGTATGGATGTCTTGACAATTGAAGAGCCTTGGAAGGCTAGTGAGGTCTTGTCTGGAACGAAACCGGTTCTGATTGTCGAAGGGATGTCTGTTGGTTTTCTTCCTAAAGAACTATTTGACAGAACAATCTGTTTCTACACGGATGAAGAGACCGAATTAAAGCGGCGCCTAGCTCGAGATACGACTGTGAGAAATCGCGATGCATCCGTTATATTGGCTACTCATCAGATGAGACGGGAGCAGTATCTGCGATATTATAAAGAAACTGAGTCAAGGGCGGACATTCTAGTGGATCAATCAGAAGATAAATTTGATGTCAAGAGGACTTAACTTATCATAGAAGAAAATCCCTAATTTTAAAAAGAAAAAATAGGAAAACAGTTTCATTGTAAAAAAACGAAAAAACAGCAACAAATCCCTTGCAATCGTAGGGGCTTTGTGTTATTCTATTATGGTGCTGTAAATTACAGCTTTAGCTTTGATGCAAGAGGTTGCGACACGCTCGGTTGCATTGCCACGCAACACCGCGTCGGTTTTCTTGTGGAGCTAGCCTATTATCTTAAATAGACGAAAAGGAGAAAAAGATGGCAAACAAAAAAATCCGTATCCGTTTGAAAGCTTACGAACACCGTACGCTTGACACAGCGGCTGCAAAAATCGTAGAATCAGCTACTCGTACAGGTGCACAAGTTGCGGGTCCAATCCCACTTCCAACTGAACGTAGCCTATACACAATTATTCGTGCGACTCACAAATATAAAGACTCTCGCGAACAATTTGAAATGCGTACACACAAACGTTTGATCGATATCGTTAACCCAACTCAAAAAACAGTTGATGCTTTGATGAAATTGGATCTTCCAAGTGGTGTAAACGTAGAAATCAAACTTTAATCTAAAGCTTGATACCTTGAGCATAAAAAACGCTCGTTAAAAACTTTTTGAACAAAAAATATAGAAAAGGAACTATTTTCTCATGACAAAAGGAATCTTAGGGAAAAAAGTGGGAATGACTCAAATCTTCACTGAAGCTGGCGAATTGATCCCTGTAACAGTTATTGAAGCAACTCCAAACGTTGTTCTTCAAGTTAAAACTGTTGAAACAGACGGATACAACGCTATCCAAGTTGGTTTCGATGACAAACGCGAAGTATTGAGCAACAAACCTGCTAAAGGACATGTAGCGAAAGCTAACACGGCTCCTAAGCGCTTCATTCGTGAATTCAAAAACGTTGAAGGCTTGGAAGTTGGTGCTGAAATTACAGTTGAAATATTCGCAGCTGGAGACGTTGTTGACGTAACTGGTACTTCTAAAGGTAAAGGTTTCCAAGGTGTTATCAAACGCCACGGACAATCACGTGGACCAATGGCTCACGGTTCTCGTTACCACCGTCGTCCAGGTTCAATGGGACCTGTTGCACCTAACCGCGTATTCAAAGGTAAAAACCTTGCAGGACGTATGGGTGGCGACCGTGTAACAATTCAAAACCTTGAAGTTGTACAAGTTGTTCCAGAAAAGAACGTTATCCTTATCAAAGGTAACGTACCAGGTGCTAAGAAATCTCTTATCACTATCAAATCAGCAGTTAAAGCTGGTAAATAATAAAGAAAGGGGAAATCAGTCACAATGGCAAACGTAACATTATTTGACCAAACTGGTAAAGAAGCTGGCCAAGTTGTTCTTAACGATGCAGTATTTGGTATTGAACCAAATGAATCAGTTGTGTTTGATGTGATCATCAGCCAACGCGCAAGCCTTCGTCAAGGAACACACGCTGTTAAAAACCGCTCTGCAGTATCAGGTGGTGGACGCAAACCATGGCGTCAAAAAGGAACTGGACGTGCTCGTCAAGGTTCTATCCGCTCACCACAATGGCGTGGTGGTGGTGTTGTCTTCGGACCAACTCCACGTTCATACGGCTACAAACTTCCACAAAAAGTTCGTCGCCTAGCTCTTAAATCAGTTTACTCTGAAAAAGTTGCTGAAAACAAATTCGTAGCTGTAGACGCTCTTTCATTTACAGCTCCAAAAACTGCTGAATTTGCAAAAGTTCTTGCAGCATTGAGCATCGATTCTAAAGTTCTTGTTATCCTTGAAGAAGGAAATGAATTCGCAGCTCTTTCAGCTCGTAACCTTCCAAACGTGAAAGTTGCAACTGCTACAACTGCAAGTGTTCTTGACATCGCAAATAGCGACAAACTTCTTGTCACACAAGCAGCTATCTCTAAAATCGAGGAGGTTCTTGCATAATGAATTTGTATGATGTTATCAAAAAACCTGTCATCACTGAAAGCTCAATGGCTCAACTTGAAGCAGGGAAATATGTATTTGAAGTTGACACTCGTGCACACAAACTTTTGATCAAGCAAGCTGTTGAAGCTGCTTTCGAAGGTGTTAAAGTTGCCAACGTTAACACAATCAACGTAAAACCTAAAGCTAAACGTGTTGGACGTTACACTGGTTTTACTAACAAAACTAAAAAAGCTATCATCACACTTACAGCTGATTCAAAAGCAATCGAGTTGTTTGTTGCTGAAGCTGAATAATCTAAGGAGGAAATATCGTGGGAATTCGTGTTTATAAACCAACAACAAACGGTCGCCGTAATATGACTTCTTTGGATTTCGCTGAAATCACAACAAGCACTCCTGAAAAATCATTGCTTGTTGCATTGAAGAGCAAGGCTGGTCGTAACAACAACGGTCGTATCACTGTTCGTCACCAAGGTGGTGGACACAAACGTTTCTACCGTTTGGTTGACTTCAAACGTAATAAAGACAACGTTGAAGCAGTTGTTAAAACAATCGAGTACGATCCAAACCGTTCTGCAAACATCGCTCTTGTACACTATACTGACGGTGTGAAAGCATACATCATCGCTCCAAAAGGTCTTGAAGTAGGTCAACGTATCGTTTCAGGTCCAGAAGCAGATATCAAAGTCGGAAACGCTCTTCCACTTGCTAACATCCCAGTTGGTACTTTGATCCACAACATCGAGTTGAAACCAGGTCGTGGTGGTGAATTGGTACGTGCTGCTGGAGCATCTGCTCAAGTATTGGGTTCTGAAGGTAAATACGTTCTTGTTCGTCTTCAATCAGGTGAAGTTCGTATGATTCTTGGAACTTGCCGTGCTACAGTTGGTGTTGTCGGAAACGAACAACATGGACTTGTAAACCTTGGTAAAGCAGGACGTAGCCGTTGGAAAGGTATCCGCCCAACAGTTCGTGGTTCTGTAATGAACCCTAACGATCACCCACACGGTGGTGGTGAAGGTAAAGCACCAGTTGGTCGTAAAGCACCATCTACTCCATGGGGCAAACCTGCTCTTGGTCTTAAAACTCGTAACAAGAAAGCGAAATCTGACAAACTTATCGTTCGTCGTCGCAACGAGAAATAATATTAAACTAGTCGCTTAAGCCACTAGTAAATCCGCCAGCTCGGTAGCGCTCCATGTGAGCGCAAGCCGCTGTGGTACAACATTTAAAGGAGAAATATAAAAATGGGACGCAGTCTTAAAAAAGGACCTTTCGTCGATGAGCATTTGATGAAAAAAGTTGAAGCTCAAGCTAACGACGAAAAGAAAAAAGTTATTAAAACTTGGTCACGTCGTTCAACGATCTTCCCAAGTTTCATTGGTTACACTATTGCAGTTTATGACGGACGTAAACACGTACCTGTTTACATCCAAGAAGACATGGTAGGTCACAAACTTGGTGAATTTGCACCAACTCGTACTTACAAAGGTCACGCTGCAGACGACAAGAAAACACGTAGAAAATAAGGAGAACATAAATGGCAGAAATTACTTCAGCTAAAGCAATGGCTCGTACAGTACGTGTTTCACCTCGTAAATCACGTCTTGTTCTTGATAACATCCGTGGTAAAAGCGTAGCCGATGCAATCGCAATCTTGACATTCACTCCAAACAAAGCTGCTGAAATCATCTTGAAAGTTTTGAACTCAGCTGTAGCTAACGCTGAAAACAACTTTGGTTTGGATAAAGCTAACTTGGTAGTATCTGAAGCATTCGCAAACGAAGGACCAACTATGAAACGTTTCCGTCCACGTGCGAAAGGTTCAGCTTCACCAATCAACAAACGTACAGCTCACATCACTGTAGCTGTTGCAGAAAAATAAGGAGGTAAAATCGTGGGTCAAAAAGTACATCCAATTGGTATGCGTGTCGGCATCATCCGTGATTGGGATGCCAAATGGTATGCTGAAAAAGAATACGCGGATTACCTTCATGAAGATCTTGCAATCCGTAAATTCGTTCAAAAAGAACTTGCTGACGCAGCAGTTTCAACTATCGAAATCGAACGCGCAGTAAACAAAGTTAACGTTTCACTTCACACTGCTAAACCAGGTATGGTTATCGGTAAAGGTGGTGCTAACGTTGATGCACTTCGTGCAAAACTTAACAAATTGACTGGAAAACAAGTACACATCAACATCATCGAAATCAAACAACCTGATTTGGATGCTCACCTTGTAGGTGAAGGAATTGCTCGTCAATTGGAGCAACGTGTTGCTTTCCGTCGTGCACAAAAACAAGCAATCCAACGTGCAATGCGTGCTGGAGCTAAAGGAATCAAAACTCAAGTATCAGGTCGTTTGAACGGTGCAGATATCGCCCGTGCTGAAGGATACTCTGAAGGAACTGTTCCACTTCACACACTTCGTGCAGATATCGATTACGCTTGGGAAGAAGCAGATACTACATACGGTAAACTTGGTGTTAAAGTATGGATCTACCGTGGTGAAGTTCTTCCAGCTCGCAAAAACACTAAAGGAGGTAAATAACCAATGTTAGTACCTAAACGTGTTAAACACCGTCGTGAATTCCGTGGAAAAATGCGCGGTGAAGCAAAAGGTGGAAAAGAAGTAGCATTCGGTGAATACGGTCTTCAAGCTACAACTAGCCACTGGATCACTAACCGCCAAATCGAAGCTGCTCGTATCGCCATGACTCGTTATATGAAACGTGGTGGTAAAGTTTGGATTAAAATCTTCCCACACAAATCATACACTGCTAAAGCTATCGGTGTGCGTATGGGATCTGGTAAAGGGGCACCTGAAGGTTGGGTAGCACCAGTTAAACGTGGTAAAGTGATGTTCGAAATCGCTGGTGTATCTGAAGAGATCGCACGCGAAGCGCTTCGTCTTGCAAGCCACAAATTGCCAGTTAAATGTAAATTCGTAAAACGTGAAGCAGAATAAGGAGAAGGCATGAAACTTAATGAAGTAAAAGAATTTGTTAAAGAACTTCGTGGTCTTTCTCAAGAAGAACTCGCGAAGCGCGAAAACGAATTGAAAAAAGAATTGTTTGAACTTCGTTTCCAAGCTGCTACTGGTCAATTGGAACAAACAGCTCGCTTGAAAGAAGTTAAAAAACAAATTGCTCGTATTAAAACAGTTCAATCTGAAGCGAAATAATAGACTAGGGAAGGAGAAATTTCAATGGAACGCAATAATCGTAAAGTTCTTGTTGGACGTGTTGTATCTGACAAAATGGACAAGACAATCACAGTTGTAGTTGAAACAAAACGTAACCACCCAGTCTATGGTAAACGTATTAACTACTCTAAAAAATACAAAGCTCATGATGAAAACAATGTTGCCAAAGAAGGCGATATCGTACGTATCATGGAAACTCGTCCGCTTTCAGCTACAAAACGTTTCCGTCTTGTAGAAGTTGTTGAAGAAGCGGTCATCATCTAATCAAACCTGAAAGGAGAAAACTGAAATGATTCAAACAGAAACTCGTTTGAAAGTCGCAGACAACAGCGGTGCTCGCGAAATCTTGACTATCAAAGTTCTTGGTGGTTCAGGACGTAAATTTGCAAACATCGGTGATGTTATCGTGGCATCTGTAAAACAAGCTACTCCTGGTGGTGCGGTTAAAAAAGGTGACGTTGTTAAAGCAGTTATCGTTCGTACTAAATCAGGTGCTCGTCGTGCTGATGGTTCATACATCAAATTTGACGAAAACGCAGCAGTTATCATCCGTGAAGACAAAACTCCTCGCGGAACACGTATCTTTGGCCCAGTTGCACGTGAATTGCGTGAAGGTGGCTTCATGAAGATCGTGTCACTTGCTCCAGAAGTACTTTAATTTTTAGAAACAAACTAGTCCCCTAGCTTTAAGCTAGGGTGCCCTTATGGGCGTAAGAAAAATCAAGGAGAAACCTAATGTTTGTAAAAAAAGGCGACAAAGTTCGCGTAATCGCTGGTAAAGATAAGGGAACAGAAGCTGTTGTCCTTACTGCCCTTCCAAAAGTAAACAAAGTTATCGTTGAAGGTGTTAACATCGTTAAGAAACACCAACGTCCAACTAACGAACTTCCTCAAGGTGGTATCATCGAGAAAGAAGCAGCTATCCACGTATCAAACGTTCAAGTATTGGATAAAAATGGTGTAGCTGGTCGTGTTGGTTACAAATTTGTAGACGGTAAAAAAGTTCGCTACAACAAAAAATCAGGCGAAGTGCTTGATTAATCACGAAGGAAAGGAGAAGTATAATGGCAAATCGTTTAAAAGAAAAATATCTTAATGAAGTAGTTCCTGCTTTGACAGAACAATTCAACTACTCATCAGTGATGGCTGTGCCTAAAGTAGATAAGATCGTTTTGAACATGGGTGTTGGTGAAGCTGTATCAAACGCTAAAAGTCTTGAAAAAGCTGCTGAAGAATTGGCACTTATCTCAGGTCAAAAACCACTTATCACTAAAGCTAAAAAATCAATCGCCGGCTTCCGTCTTCGTGAAGGTGTTGCGATCGGTGCAAAAGTTACCCTTCGTGGTGAACGTATGTACGAATTCTTGGATAAATTGGTTTCAGTTTCACTTCCACGTGTACGTGACTTCCACGGTGTTCCAACAAAATCATTTGATGGACGCGGAAACTACACACTTGGTGTGAAAGAACAATTGATTTTCCCAGAAATCAACTTCGATGACGTTGACAAAACTCGTGGTCTTGACATCGTTATCGTAACAACTGCTAACACTGACGAAGAGTCACGTGCATTGCTTACAGGCCTTGGAATGCCTTTTGCAAAATAATATAGGAGGTAAATCTAATGGCTAAAAAATCAATGATTGCTAAGAACAAACGTCCAGCGAAGTTCTCTACTCAAGCTTATACTCGTTGTGAAAAATGTGGTCGTCCACATTCAGTTTACCGCAAATTTAAACTTTGCCGTGTTTGCTTCCGTGAATTAGCTTACAAAGGACAAATCCCAGGCGTTACCAAAGCATCTTGGTAATTCTAGCTTTCAATCCCGTCGTGATTCGTCGTTATCTGCTTTTGCCTAACTCAAGTTATGCCTGCAAGCAGATGCCTAGAATCACTTAGGAATTGAAACCTAGAAACATATTCTGAGCCTAGCTCAATCATTAACTAGCAAGTGCAACTTGCAAACTACTAGTAAGAGGAGAAAAACAAAATGGTTATGACTGACCCAATCGCAGACTTCCTAACTCGTATTCGTAACGCTAACCAAGCTAAACACGAAGTACTTGAAGTACCTGCATCAAACATCAAAAAAGGGATTGCTGAAATCCTTAAACGCGAAGGTTTTGTAAAAAACGTTGAAATCATCGAAGATGACAAACAAGGCATCATCCGTGTATTCCTTAAATACGGACCAAACGGTGAAAAAGTTATCACTAACTTGAAACGTGTTTCTAAACCAGGACTTCGTGTCTACAAAAAACGTGAAGATCTTCCAAAAGTTCTTAACGGACTTGGAATTGCTATCCTTTCAACTTCTGAAGGTTTGCTTACTGATAAAGAAGCACGCCAAAAGAATGTTGGTGGTGAGGTTATCGCTTACGTTTGGTAATATTTAGCTCCCAATTTCTTTGTGACTCTTCGTTATCGTCTCTTGCCTAACCCAAAGTTATGCCTGCGAGACGATGTCTAGATTCACTTTGAAATTGAAACCTAAATGTTCCTTCAAATCGAGAAATCGATTTAACCCCGTGAAAACTGGCCGATCTGGCCTGACAATTTAACAGGAGAAATTAAACATGTCACGTATTGGTA
Source organism: Streptococcus sp. 959 (assembly GCF_013277075.1). Classification (GTDB taxonomy): domain Bacteria; phylum Bacillota; class Bacilli; order Lactobacillales; family Streptococcaceae; genus Streptococcus; species Streptococcus pseudopneumoniae_C. The sequence continues at coordinate 47,535 of NZ_VMMF01000010.1, read as the reverse complement.
ATAAAGTTATCGTGTTGCCTGCTGGTGTTGAACTCACTAACAATGACAACGTTGTAACTGTAAAAGGACCTAAAGGAGAACTTACTCGTGAGTTCTCAAAAGATATTGAAATCCGTGTGGAAGGTACTGAAGTAACTCTTCACCGTCCAAACGATTCAAAAGAAATGAAAACTATCCACGGAACTACTCGTGCCCTTTTGAACAACATGGTTGTTGGTGTATCAGAAGGATTCAAGAAAGAACTTGAAATGCGCGGGGTTGGTTACCGTGCACAACTTCAAGGAACTAAACTTGTTTTGGCTGTTGGTAAATCTCATCCAGACGAAGTTGAAGCTCCAGAAGGAATTACTTTTGAACTTCCAAACCCAACAACAATTGTTGTTAGCGGAATTTCAAAAGAAGTAGTTGGTCAAACAGCTGCTTACGTACGTAGCCTTCGTTCACCAGAGCCATATAAAGGTAAAGGTATCCGTTACGTTGGTGAATTTGTTCGCCGTAAAGAAGGTAAAACAGGTAAATAATGTTGAGTGGTTGATTATCAACCACCAACCTATTTTCCAACTTTGTGCATAGCACACGATTTAAAACTAAAGAGGTGAAAACTGTGATTTCAAAACCAGATAAAAACAAACTCCGCCAAAAACGCCACCGTCGCGTTCGCGGAAAACTCTCTGGAACTGCTGATCGCCCACGTTTGAACGTATTCCGTTCTAATACAGGCATCTACGCTCAAGTGATTGATGACGTAGCGGGTGTAACGCTCGCAAGTGCTTCAACTCTTGACAAAGAAGTTTCAAAAGGAACTAAAACTGAACAAGCCGTTGCTGTCGGTAAACTCGTTGCAGAACGTGCAAACGCTAAAGGTATTTCAGAAGTGGTGTTCGACCGCGGTGGATATCTATATCACGGACGTGTGAAAGCTTTGGCTGATGCAGCTCGTGAAAACGGATTGAAATTCTAATAGGAGGACACTAGAAAATGGCATTTAAAGACAATGCAGTTGAATTAGAAGAACGCGTAGTTGCTGTCAACCGTGTTACAAAAGTTGTTAAAGGTGGACGTCGTCTTCGTTTCGCAGCTCTTGTTGTTGTTGGTGACCACAACGGTCGCGTAGGATTTGGTACTGGTAAAGCTCAAGAAGTTCCAGAAGCAATCCGTAAAGCAGTAGACGATGCTAAGAAAAACTTGATCGAAGTTCCTATGGTTGGAACAACAATCCCACACGAAGTTCTTTCAGAATTCGGTGGAGCTAAAGTATTGTTGAAACCTGCTGTAGAAGGTTCTGGAGTTGCCGCTGGTGGTGCAGTTCGTGCCGTTGTGGAATTGGCAGGTGTGGCAGATATTACATCTAAATCACTTGGTTCTAACACTCCAATCAACATTGTTCGTGCAACTGTTGAAGGTTTGAAACAATTGAAACGCGCTGAAGAAGTTGCTGCCCTTCGTGGTATTTCAGTTTCTGATTTGGCATAAGAAAGGGGATAAAATGGCTCAAATTAAAATTACTTTGACTAAGTCTCCAATCGGACGCATTCCATCACAACGTAAAACTGTTGTAGCACTTGGACTTGGCAAATTGAACAGCTCTGTTATTAAAGAAGACAACGCTGCTATCCGTGGTATGATCACAGCAGTATCTCACTTGGTAACAGTTGAAGAAGTAAACTAATGAATCTTTAGGGGATGTGCAGTATACCATCCCCTAAAACTAGATATAGTCATCTATGATGATGTCGTATAGGCGAGTTGATAGGGGAGACAACCTTTTCTCCCTTATCGGCGCTAGCATTTTACAAAAGAGGAGAAAATAAAAATGAAACTTCATGAATTGAAACCTGCAGAAGGTTCTCGTAAAGTACGTAACCGCGTTGGTCGTGGTACTTCATCAGGTAACGGTAAAACATCTGGTCGTGGTCAAAAAGGTCAAAAAGCTCGTAGCGGTGGCGGAGTTCGCCTTGGTTTTGAAGGTGGACAAACTCCATTGTTCCGTCGTCTTCCAAAACGTGGATTCACTAACATCAACGCTAAAGAATACGCAATTGTGAACCTTGACCAATTGAACGTCTTTGAAGATGGTGCTGAAGTTACTCCAGTTGTTCTTATCGAAGCAGGAATTGTTAAAGCTGAAAAATCAGGCGTTAAGATTCTTGGTAACGGTGAGTTGACTAAGAAATTGACTGTGAAAGCAGCTAAATTCTCTAAATCAGCTGAAGAAGCTATCACTGCTAAAGGTGGTTCAGTAGAAGTCATCTAAGAGAGGTGACCTATGTTTTTTAAATTATTAAGAGAAGCTCTTAAAGTCAAGCAGGTTCGATCAAAAATTTTGTTTACAATTTTTATCGTGTTGGTCTTTCGTATCGGAACTAGTATTACGGTTCCTGGTGTGAATGCCAATAGCTTGAATGCTTTAAGTGGATTATCCTTCTTAAACATGTTGAGCTTAGTGTCAGGGAATGCCATGAAAAACTTCTCAGTTTTTGCACTTGGTGTTAGTCCCTACATTACAGCCTCTATCGTTGTCCAACTCTTGCAAATGGATATTTTACCAAAATTTGTAGAGTGGGGGAAACAAGGGGAAGTAGGTCGAAGAAAATTGAATCAAGCTACTCGTTATATTGCTCTTGGTCTAGCCTTTGTGCAATCTATCGGGATTACAGCTGGTTTTAATACTTTGGCTGGAGCTCAATTATTGAAAACGGCTCTTACTCCACAAGTCTTTATCATGATTGGTATCATCTTAACAGCTGGTAGCATGATTGTGACGTGGTTGGGAGAGCAAATTACAGATAAGGGATACGGAAATGGTGTATCTATGATTATCTTTGCCGGGATTGTTGCTTCAATTCCAGAGATGATTCAGGGAATCTATGTAGACTACTTTGTGAATGTCCCGAGTAGCCGTATCAACTCATCTATCATTTTCGTAATCATCTTGATTATTGCTGTATTGTTGATCATTTACTTTACAACTTATGTTCAACAAGCAGAATACAAAATTCCAATCCAATATACTAAGGTTGCACAAGGTGCTCCATCTAGCTCTTACCTTCCTTTGAAGGTAAACCCTGCTGGAGTTATCCCTGTTATCTTTGCAAGTTCGATTACTGCAGCTCCAGCGGCTATTCTTCAGTTTTTGAGCGCTACAGGTCATGATTGGGCTTGGGTAAGAACAGTACAAGAAATGCTGGCAACAACTTCACCAACTGGTATTGCCATGTATGCTTTATTGATTATTCTCTTTACATTCTTCTACACGTTTGTACAGATTAATCCTGAAAAAGCGGCAGAGAACCTACAAAAGAGCGGTGCCTATATCCACGGAGTTCGTCCTGGTAAAGGTACAGAAGAATATATGTCTAAACTTCTTCGTCGTCTTGCAACTGTTGGTTCCCTCTTCCTTGGTGTGATTTCTATTTTACCGATTGTAGCGAAAGATTTCTTTGGACTTTCAGAAGCGGTTGCTTTTGGAGGAACAAGTCTTTTGATCATTATCTCTACAGGTATTGAAGGAATTAAACAATTGGAAGGATACCTATTGAAACGTAAGTATGTTGGTTTCATGGATAGAACAGAATAAAAGTATTTACTGATACTCTTCGAAAATCAAATTCAAACCACGTCAGCTTCACCTTGCCGTACTCAAGTACAGCCTGTGGCTAGCTTCCTAGTTTGCTCTTTGATTTTCATTGAGTATGAATCAGTAAATGCTGAGGGAGTGGAGGTTTAAACTCTGACATTTGTGAGAGTTTGGTCTCCCCTCTTCTATTTTGTTTTTAAATAGGGGTGAAAAGACTTTTTGCTTCTATTTAAAAATAAAATAAGGAGATCAAATCATGAATCTTTTGATTATGGGCTTACCTGGTGCAGGTAAGGGAACTCAAGCAGCAAAAATCGTAGAACAATTCCATGTTGCACATATCTCAACAGGTGATATGTTCCGTGCTGCTATGGCAAATCAAACTGAAATGGGTGTTCTTGCCAAGTCATACATTGACAAGGGTGAATTGGTTCCTGACGAAGTTACAAATGGAATCGTAAAAGAACGTCTTTCACAAGATGATATTAAAGAAACAGGATTCTTGTTGGATGGTTACCCACGTACAATTGAACAAGCTCATGCCTTGGACAAAACATTGGCTGAACTTGGCATTGAACTAGAAGGTGTCATCAACATTGAAGTGAATCCAGATAGCCTCTTGGAACGTTTGAGTGGTCGTATCATCCACCGCGTAACTGGAGAAACTTTCCACAAGGTCTTTAACCCACCAGTTGACTATAAAGAAGAAGATTACTACCAACGTGAAGATGATAAACCTGAGACAGTAAAACGTCGTTTGGACGTTAATATTGCTCAAGGAGAACCAATTATTGCTCACTATCGTGCCAAAGGTTTGGTTCATGATATCGAAGGTAATCAAGATATCAATGATGTCTTCTCAGATATCGAAAAAGTATTGACAAATTTGAAATAAAGCGTTTTTCACACTTGCAAAAATCCGCTATAAATGTTATACTGAGATAGTCTGACTTATAATTGTTGTCTCTGTGTCTAGAGGCATCGAATCGAAATTTATGGAGGTGCTTTTGCGTGGCAAAAGACGATGTGATTGAAGTTGAAGGCAAAGTAGTTGATACAATGCCGAATGCAATGTTTACGGTTGAACTTGAAAATGGACATCAGATTTTAGCAACAGTTTCTGGTAAAATTCGTAAAAACTATATTCGTATTTTAGCGGGAGATCGTGTTACTGTCGAAATGAGTCCATATGACTTGACACGTGGACGTATCACTTACCGCTTTAAATAATCGAAAAACTTGGAGGGATAAGAAATGAAAGTAAGACCATCGGTCAAACCAATTTGCGAATACTGTAAAGTTATTCGTCGTAATGGTCGTGTTATGGTAATTTGCCCAGCAAATCCAAAACACAAACAACGTCAAGGATAAGATAGAAAGGAGAAAACATGGCTCGTATTGCTGGAGTTGACATTCCAAATGACAAACGCGTAGTAATCTCATTGACTTATGTTTATGGTATCGGACTTGCAACATCTAAGAAAATTTTGGCTGCTGCTGGAATCTCAGAAGATGTTCGTGTACGTGATCTTACATCAGATCAAGAAGATGCTATCCGTCGTGAAGTGGATGCAATCAAAGTTGAAGGTGACCTTCGTCGTGAAGTAAACTTGAACATCAAACGTTTGATGGAAATCGGTTCATACCGTGGTATCCGTCACCGTCGTGGACTTCCTGTCCGTGGACAAAATACTAAAAACAACGCTCGCACTCGTAAAGGTAAAGCTGTTGCGATTGCTGGTAAGAAAAAATAATATAGGAGGTAAAAGTCTTGGCTAAACCAACACGTAAACGTCGTGTGAAAAAGAATATCGAATCTGGTATTGCTCATATTCACGCTACATTTAATAACACTATTGTTATGATTACTGATGTGCATGGTAATGCAATTGCTTGGTCATCAGCTGGTGCTCTTGGTTTCAAAGGTTCTCGTAAATCTACACCATTCGCTGCTCAAATGGCTTCAGAAGCTGCTGCTAAATCTGCACAAGAACACGGTCTTAAATCAGTTGAAGTTACTGTAAAAGGTCCAGGTTCTGGTCGTGAGTCAGCTATTCGTGCGCTTGCTGCCGCTGGTCTTGAAGTAACAGCAATTCGCGATGTGACTCCAGTGCCACACAATGGTGCTCGTCCTCCAAAACGTCGCCGTGTATAATCATCGCATTACACTGCTTTTCGTTTAAGAGGGAGTAACTAAATGATCGAGTTTGAAAAACCAAATATAACAAAAATTGATGAAAATAAAGATTATGGCAAGTTTGTAATCGAACCACTTGAACGTGGCTACGGTACAACTCTTGGTAACTCTCTTCGTCGTGTACTTCTAGCTTCTCTACCAGGAGCAGCTGTGACATCTATTAACATTGATGGTGTGTTACATGAGTTTGACACAGTTCCAGGTGTTCGTGAAGACGTGATGCAAATCATTCTGAACATTAAAGGAATTGCAGTGAAATCGTACGTTGAAGACGAAAAAATCATCGAACTGGATGTTGAAGGTCCTGCTGAAGTAACAGCTGGTGACATTTTGACAGATAGCGATATTGAAATTGTAAATCCAGATCATTATCTCTTTACAATCGGTGAAGGTTCTTCTCTAAAAGCGACTATGACTGTTAACAGTGGTCGTGGATATGTACCTGCAGATGAAAATAAAAAGGATAATGCACCAGTTGGGACACTTGCTGTAGATTCTATTTATACACCAGTTACCAAAGTCAACTATCAAGTTGAACCTGCTCGTGTAGGTAGCAACGATGGTTTTGACAAACTAACCCTTGAAATCTTGACAAATGGAACAATTATTCCAGAAGATGCTTTAGGGCTTTCAGCACGTATTTTGACAGAACATCTTGATTTGTTTACAAATCTTACTGAGATTGCTAAGTCAACTGAAGTGATGAAAGAAGCTGATACTGAATCTGACGACCGTATTTTGGATCGTACGATTGAGGAACTGGACTTATCTGTGCGTTCATACAACTGTTTGAAACGTGCCGGTATCAATACTGTGCATGATTTGACAGAAAAATCTGAAGCAGAGATGATGAAAGTACGAAATCTTGGACGCAAGAGTTTGGAAGAAGTGAAACTCAAACTCATTGATTTAGGTCTTGGATTAAAAGATAAATAAAGGAGGAATACATGGCTTACCGTAAACTAGGACGCACTAGCTCACAACGTAAAGCAATGCTTCGCGATTTGACAACTGACCTTTTGATCAACGAATCAATCGTGACAACTGAAGCTCGTGCTAAAGAAATCCGTAAAACTGTTGAAAAAATGATTACTCTAGGTAAACGTGGTGATTTGCATGCACGTCGTCAAGCAGCTGCTTTCGTACGTAATGAAATCGCATCTGAAAACTATGATGAAGCAACTGATAAGTACACTTCTACTACAGCACTTCAAAAATTGTTCTCAGAAATCGCACCTCGTTATGCTGAACGTAACGGTGGATACACTCGTATCCTTAAAACTGAACCACGTCGTGGTGATGCAGCGCCAATGGCGATCATCGAATTAGTATAAAATCATCAATTTTGTTGAGTGTTATGATGATGGAGTCTTGTGCTCTTAGTCTAGCTCTGGTCTACCGCTAGGATTTCGGTCCTAGCGGGAACACTCATCATAAGTTGGGATAGTAGACGCTTGTTTACGAAATTGTTTTTTGCTTAAGAACAACTTCGTAAGCAGGCGTTTTTGAGTATTTTAGTTAGAATTATGCTATACTATTTGAAAAGAATCCTGTTTAATGTTCAGGTTTCCTATTAAAAGAAGAATTGGAGTTTGCTTATGAAAGCGATTATAACTGTTGTTGGTAAAGATAAATCTGGAATTGTTGCAGGTGTTTCTGGTAAAATTGCAGAATTGGGTTTGAACATAGACGATATCTCTCAAACTGTTTTGGATGAATATTTTACGATGATGGCTGTCGTCTCTAGTGATGAAAAGCAAGATTTCACTTATCTTCGTAATGAATTCGAAGCTTTTGGACAAACTTTGAATGTGAAAATTAATATTCAAAGTGCTGCGATTTTTGAAGCTATGTATAATATTTAGGAGTTACACATGGATATTAGACAAGTTACTGAAACCATCGCCATGATTGAGGAGCAAAACTTCGATATCAGAACCATTACTATGGGAATTTCCCTTTTGGACTGTATCGATCCAGATATCAATCGTGCTGCTGAGAAAATTTATCAAAAGATTACGACTAAGGCGGCTAATTTAGTGGCTGTTGGGGATGAGATTGCGGCTGAGTTGGGAATTCCAATCGTTAATAAGCGTGTATCGGTGACTCCTATTTCTCTGATTGGGGCTGCGACAGATGCGACGGACTACGTGGTTCTGGCAAAAGCGCTTGATAAGGCTGCGAAAGAGATTGGTGTGGACTTTATTGGTGGTTTTTCTGCCTTGGTACAAAAGGGTTATCAAAAGGGAGATGAGATTCTCATCAATTCTATTCCTCTTGCTTTGGCAGAAACGGACAAGGTCTGCTCGTCAGTTAATATCGGCTCAACCAAGTCTGGTATTAATATGACGGCTGTGGCAGATATGGGACGTATTATTAAGGAAACGGCTCATCTATCTGATATGGGGGCAGCTAAGCTGGTTGTATTTGCTAATGCTGTTGAGGACAATCCATTTATGGCGGGTGCCTTCCACGGTGTTGGGGAAGCAGATGTTATCATCAATGTCGGGGTTTCTGGTCCTGGTGTGGTGAAGCGTGCCTTGGAAAAAGTTCGTGGAGAGAGTTTTGATGTAGTAGCTGAAACGGTCAAGAAGACTGCTTTTAAAATCACTCGTATCGGTCAATTGGTTGGTCAAATGGCCAGCGAGAGATTGGGTGTGGAGTTTGGTATTGTAGACTTGAGTTTGGCGCCAACTCCTGCGGTTGGGGATTCTGTGGCACGTGTCCTTGAGGAGATGGGACTAGAAACAGTTGGTACGCATGGAACGACGGCTGCCTTGGCTCTCTTGAACGACCAAGTTAAGAAGGGCGGAGTGATGGCCTGCAACCAAGTCGGTGGTTTGTCTGGTGCCTTTATCCCCGTCTCTGAGGATGAGGGGATGATTGCTGCAGTGCAAACTGGTTCTCTTAATTTAGAAAAACTAGAAGCCATGACGGCTATCTGTTCTGTTGGATTGGATATGATTGCCATCCCAGAGGATACGCCTGCTGAAACCATTGCTGCTATGATTGCAGATGAAGCTGCAATTGGTGTTATTAACATGAAGACAACGGCTGTTCGTATCATTCCAAAAGGAAAAGAAGGAGATATGATTGAGTTTGGTGGCTTATTAGGAACTGCACCTGTTATGAAGGTCAATGGAGCTTCTTCTGTTGATTTCATCTCTCGTGGAGGACAAATCCCAGCACCAATTCATAGTTTTAAAAATTAAGAAAATAGGAGAAATTTTAAGTTCTATTTAAGGTTAGGTGTGTATACTATAATCATTAAATAAAGACCTCCTAATATTATTTGAAACAGATAACTCTGATTTAGTTTGAATTTGATTTTCATCTAATATCTTTATTTAATAGAACTCCTAAACTTTTTCATAATAATCTCCTGCAAAAGTCACCTGTCTGGGTGGCTTTTGTTTTATCATCCATGATATAATAGAAGCAAACGGAGGACGGAAAATGGTAAAAGTACGATTGTATTTGGTACGTCATGGCAAGACCATGTTTAACACGATTGGTCGCGCGCAAGGTTGGAGCGATACTCCCTTAACAGCTGAAGGTGAGCGAGGAATTCAAGAATTAGGGATTGGTTTGCGAGAGTCTGGTCTACAGTTTGAGCGCGCTTATTCCAGTGATTCTGGTCGCACCATTCAGACAATGGGAATCATACTTGAAGAACTGGGCTTGCAGGGGAAAATCCCATATCGCATGGACAAGCGTATCAGAGAATGGTGTTTCGGTAGCTTTGATGGAGCCTACGATGGTGATCTTTTCATGGGTATTATTCCTCGTATCTTTAATGTGGACCACGTTCACCAATTGTCTTATGCTGAACTGGCTGAGGGCTTGGTAGAGGTTGATACAGCTGGTTGGGCTGAAGGCTGGGAAAAACTCAGTGGTCGAATCAAGGAAGGCTTTGAAGCGATTGGCAAAGAAATGGAAGAACAAGGTGGGGGCAATGCTCTCGTTGTTAGCCATGGAATGACCATTGGAACCATTGTTTATCTGATTAATGGCATGCACCCGCATGGTCTCGATAATGGTAGCGTGACGATCCTTGAATATGAGGACGGCCAGTTTAGCGTTGAGGTTGTTGGTGACCGTAGTTACCGAGAACTAGGACGGGAGAAGATGCGAGAGACAAATAATCAATAGAAGTTAGCTCCAAATGGAGCTAATTTTTTATACTGCTACATAATCTGGATTTGCGATTCGGTCTTTCTTGCCATCCAAGTCCAAAAGAACATTTCTCATCTTTCAAATTCCCTCAAAAATGGTATAATAGTAACATCACAAAATTGGAGAGAGACCATGAGTTTTTACAATCATAAAGAAATTGAGCCTAAGTGGCAGGGCTACTGGGCAGAACATCATACATTTAAGACAGGAACAGATGCATCAAAACCGAAGTTTTATGCTCTCGATATGTTCCCTTATCCGTCTGGAGCGGGTCTGCACGTAGGACACCCAGAAGGCTATACCGCAACTGATATCCTCAGCCGTTACAAACGTGCGCAAGGCTACAATGTCCTTCACCCAATGGGCTGGGATGCTTTTGGTTTGCCTGCAGAGCAATACGCTATGGATACAGGTAATGACCCAGCAGAATTTACAGCTGAAAACATTGCCAACTTCAAACGTCAAATCAATGCGCTTGGATTCTCTTACGACTGGGATCGTGAAGTCAACACAACAGATCCAAACTATTACAAGTGGACTCAATGGATTTTCACAAAGCTTTACGAAAAGGGCTTGGCTTATGAAGCGGAAGTGCCAGTAAACTGGGTTGAAGAGTTGGGAACAGCCATTGCCAACGAAGAAGTCCTTCCTGATGGAACTTCTGAGCGTGGAGGCTATCCAGTTGTCCGCAAACCGATGCGCCAATGGATGCTAAAAATCACGGCCTATGCAGAGCGTCTGCTTAACGATTTGGATGAACTTGACTGGCCAGAGTCTATCAAGGACATGCAACGCAACTGGATTGGTAAATCAACTGGTGCCAATGTAACCTTTAAAGTTAAGGGAACAGACAAGGAATTCACAGTCTTTACGACTCGTCCGGACACCCTTTTCGGTGCGACTTTCACTGTTTTGGCTCCTGAGCATGACTTGGTTGACTCTATCACAAGTCCGGAGCAAGCAGAGGCTGTAGCAGACTACAAACACCAAGCTAGTCTCAAGTCTGACTTGGCTCGTACAGATCTTGCTAAGGAAAAAACAGGAGTTTGGACTGGTGCTTATGCCATCAATCCTGTCAATGGCAAGGAAATTCCAATCTGGATTGCGGACTATGTTCTTGCTAGCTATGGGACAGGTGCGGTAATGGCTGTACCTGCTCATGACCAACGTGACTGGGAATTTGCCAAACAATTTGACCTTCCAATCGTAGAGGTGCTGGAAGGTGGAAATGTAGCAGAAGCTGCCTACACAGAAGATGGACTTCATGTCAATTCAGACTTCCTAAATGGATTGAATAAAGAAGATGCTATTGCTAAGATTGTGGCTTGGTTGGAAGAGAAAGGTTGTGGACAAGAGAAAGTTACTTACCGTCTCCGCGACTGGCTCTTTAGTCGTCAACGTTACTGGGGTGAGCCAATCCCAATCATTCATTGGGAAGATGGAACTTCAACAACTGTCCCTGAAAATGAATTGCCACTTGTCTTGCCTGTAACCAAGGATATTCGCCCTTCAGGTACAGGGGAAAGTCCATTGGCTAACTTGACAGACTGGCTTGAAGTGACTCGTGAAGATGGCGTCAAAGGTCGTCGTGAAACAAACACCATGCCACAATGGGCTGGATCAAGCTGGTACTACCTCCGCTATATTGATCCACACAATACTGAGAAATTGGCTGATGAGGACCTTCTCAAACAATGGTTGCCAGTAGATATCTACGTGGGTGGTGCGGAACATGCTGTACTTCACTTGCTTTACGCTCGCTTCTGGCACAAATTCCTCTATGACCTCGGTGTTGTTCCAACTAAGGAACCATTCCAAAAACTCTTTAACCAAGGAATGATTTTGGGAACCAGCTACCGTGACCACCGTGGCGCGCTTGTAGCGACTGACAAGGTTGAGAAACGTGACGGTTCCTTCTTCCATGTAGAAACAGGAGAAGAGTTGGAGCAAGCACCAGCTAAGATGTCTAAATCTCTTAAGAACGTTGTTAATCCAGACGACGTGGTGGAACAATACGGTGCCGACACTCTTCGTGTCTATGAAATGTTCATGGGCCCACTTGATGCGTCTATCGCTTGGTCTGAAGAAGGTCTAGAAGGAAGCCGTAAATTCCTTGACCGTGTTTACCGTTTGATTACAAGTAAAGAAATCGTCGAAGAAAACAATGGCGCTCTCGACAAGGTTTATAACGAAACCGTTAAAGCTGTCACAGAGCAAATCGAGTCTATGAAATTCAACACAGCTATTGCCCAACTCATGGTCTTTGTCAACGCTGCTAACAAGGAAGACAAACTCTATGTGGACTACGCCAAAGGCTTTATCCAATTGATTGCTCCATTTGCACCTCACTTGGCAGAAGAACTCTGGCAAACTGTTGCAGCGACAGGTGAATCAATCTCTTACGTGGCTTGGCCAACATGGGACGAAAGTAAATTGGTTGAAGACGAAATCGAAATCGTTGTCCAAATCAAAGGGAAAGTCCGTGCCAAATTGATGGTCGCTAAAGATCTATCACGTGAAGAATTGCAAGAAATTGCTCTCGCTGATGAAAAAGTCAAAGCAGAAATTGACGGTAAGGAAATCGTGAAAGTGATTGCGGTACCGAATAAATTGGTTAATATTGTTGTGAAATAAGATAAGAATCCTTCAGAGTAGAATCTGGAGGATTTTTTGAATGAAAAATATAATTCTGTTTCCATCATCTCACCACTTAACCTCTCATTTTAACCACTTATCTCAAAAGTCGATTTTTCTTTCATACTTTTTGTTAAACTGGTTAGGTAAAGAGGAGGAAATAAATATGATTTTACAAGCTAAACATTTGACTAAATGGTACGGCGATCATATGGCTGTTGACGATATTCAGTTAGAGTTTGAAAAAGGGAGTTTTAATGCTATTTTGGGTCCAAATGGTGCAGGAAAATCAACCACCATTTCCATGTTAATCGGTTTGAAAAAGCCTACAAAAGGTCAGATTCGATATGCGCCAAATACGAAAATCGGAGTAGTTTTTCAAGCTAGTGTACTGGATGACATGTTGACGGTTAGGGAAAATCTTACGATTCGTGCTCAACAGTATAAGGAGATTGTTGCAAGTCGTGTGGATGATTTGATCCATCAACTGGGTTTGACTGCTTTCCAGAAGCAACTATATGGGACTTTGTCAGGTGGGCAAAAACGTAGGGTTGATATTGCGCGTGCTCTTCTTTCACAGCCAGATATTCTTTTCTTAGATGAACCAACGACAGGTCTAGATATTCAGACTCGCAAAGCCATTTGGGATTTACTGTCTCGACTACAAAAGGATGAAGGGATGACTATTATCTTAACGACTCATTATCTGGATGAAGCGGATGAAGCGGATCAGATTTATATCGTTGATCATGGGAAAATGATTGCGCAAGGTTCTGCGACGGTTATTAAAAGTCAGTATGCATCTAATATTCTAAAAATTCGTTTTAAAGAAATGAAGGATTTAGAAAAGTTGCTACAGACTGGAATGACAGTAAAGGAAGAAAATGAGTTGGAATATCTTTTTTATCCAAGGACATCACTGGAAGCTATTGAATATTTGGCAAAAGTACGAGAAGAAATTGATTCTTTTGAGTTTCGTCCAGGTACCATGGATGATGCCTTTATTGCACTTACAGGAAGAGAGGTTCGCTAATGTTATCTTTATTGAAACGGAATTTTATCTTATATTTTCGTAATCGTTCAGGAGTATTTTTCTCATTATTGGGGGCATTGATTTCCTTCCTCCTTTATATCATTTTTTTGCAGAAGAACTTGACAGATGCTTGGTCCCAACTCCCTGATAATACGAACCTTTTAAATAACTGGCTGATGGGTGGGACCTTGGCTGTGACTGGGATTACAACCAGTTTTACGGCTCTTACACAAATGGTACAGGATCGTGAAAATCAAGTGGATCAAGATCTCTTCTTGACAGATTTGGGTAGCTGGGGTTTACAGGTGTCCTATCTAATCAGTAGTATTGCCATCTCTTTTGTCATGCAGGTGTTTATGTTTGCTGTTATGGGGCTTTATTTTAAAGAGAGTCCAGTTATCAGTCATTTACCGGAAATTGCTTTGATTATGTTGTTAAGTAGTCTGCTTTCAAGTTTGATAAATATTCTCTTGATTTACCGTTTTCAATCTGTAGATAGCCTTGGCAAACTGGCAACTATAGTGGGAACTGCTTCTGGATTTTTAGTAGGAACTTATGTCCCTATTGGAGTATTACCTGATTTTGCACAGATTATCATGAAGTGTACCCCTGCAACTTATATTGCTTCTCTCTATAGACAAATTTTAATGAAAGAACCATTAGAGACTGCATTTACAGGAAATAGCAGATTGTTAAAGGAATTTCAAGAAAAAATGGGAATCCAAATCAACTGGCAAGAACTATTGACAAAGGAAGAGACATACTTTATAGTGGTTATTATATGTCTCGTCGCTATTCTTCTTTGGCTTTTATTTGTTAAAGTATTTAGCAAGAGAAAATAAAAGTATATTGGAGAGAAAATGAAGATTCGTTTTGAAATGAAGGCAGAGTTTTCAGAAAAGGACCCACATATTGTAATTCAGGCAGCTCAGTTAACCGGCCAAGCAAGGGAAATCATGGAGTATTTAGAACAATTTTCAACGACCAATCAGGTGGCCATTCCTATTCGAACGGATGATTATCTGGTTATGGTGAAAATTGAGGATCTTATTCTAGCTGATATTGACAAGAATTTATTAACCATTTATACGGTAGACGGGATTTATAAAACTAAGGAAACATTGACAAACTTTCAGAATCGGATTAATCGGCGTAACTTTATACAGATATCACGCCATTCAATTATAAACATTGACCACTTAGAATCGTTATCAGATAGTTTTTCAGGGAACATGATGGCTAAAATGACTCGGGGCATCAAATCTAGTGTGAGTCGGAAATACGTTAAGTCCTTAATGAATTATCTAGGTTTATAGGAGAAAATCATGAAACGATTAATTGATTATTTTGTATCGGGAATGCGTACGGCTTCCTTCTTTTATTTGAGTATGATGTTATTAGCTCAGTGTTATCCAGGTATTACCTATCCTGAACCAATGATAAAAAATATTCTAGCTCTGTTTTTAATGGGTGGAATTATGGGGGTATTGACTTTAATACTTGAAAAGCTAGAGTTTCTTGCTTTTAGTATACGCGTAGGAGTTCATTTATTAGTGACAGCTACTATTTTAGTATTGACCTCTCTATTTTTTGGTTGGGGTTCAGCCTTGTGGAGTCCCTTGCTTTGGTTCTTTTTCTTGTTAATTTATGGATTGATATGGTTGTATCAAATCTGGCAAACTCACAAACTCACCCAACGAATTAATCAAGCCTTAGAGGATAAAAGACAGAAAAAGGATAAATAGTGAAGTGTTTAGTATGAAGTTGGAGGAGAGTGCTAGTTTCCATTTAGAGTAATTTATGATATAGTATTTTCAGTGTAAAAACAAGGAGAAAGCTATGCCAGTAAATGAATATGGTCAGATGATTGGTGAGTCAATGGAAGGTTATACATCCGGTGCACTGCCTTCTATTGATTTCTTAGAAGGGCGTTATGCTCGGATAGAGGCTCTTTCGGTGGAAAAGCATGCGAAGGATTTATTAGCTGTTTATGGTCCAGATACTCCTCGGGAGATGTGGACTTACCTCTTTCAGGAGTCAGTGGCAGATATGGAGGAGCTGGTTAGCCTTTTAAATCAGATGTTAGCTCGTAAGGATCGCTTTTACTATGCGATTGTAGATAAGGCAACTGGTAAGGCCTTGGGAACTTTTTCTCTTATGCGCATTGACCAAAATAACCGAGTAATAGAAGTGGGTGCCGTCACCTTTTCTCCAGAACTCAGGGGAACACGAATAGGGACAGAAGCTCAGTATCTCCTGGCGCGCTATGTTTTCGAGGAGCTTAAATATCGTCGCTACGAGTGGAAATGTGATTCTCTTAATCTGCCATCCAGACGAGCTGCGGAGCGTTTGGGATTTGTCTATGAAGGAACCTTCCGTCAGGCAGTCGTTTATAAGGGGCGTACGAGGGATACGGATTGGTTGTCTATGATTGATAAGGACTGGCCACAAGTCAAAGCTCGTTTGGAAGCATGGTTGGATCCTGAAAATTTTGATAAAAATGGGCGGCAGTATAAGAGCTTGAGAGAACTCTAAGAGGTGTTGAGATGATTACTATTAAAAAGCAAGACATTGTCAAGCTAGAGGATGTTTTGCATCTTTATCAGGCTGTCGGTTGGACAAATTATACCCATCAACCTCAGATGCTGGAGCAGGCCTTATCTCATTCATTAGCGATTTATGTGGCGCTTGATAGTGATACTGTGGTGGGCTTGGTCCGTTTAGTCGGAGATGGTTTCTCATCGATTTTTGTCCAGGATTTGATCGTTTTACCTATCTATCAGCGTAAAGGGATTGGTAGAGCCCTAATGAAAGAGGCTTTAGAGGATTACAAAGATGTCTATCAAGTCCAGCTGGTGACAGAACAGACAGAAAAAACCTTGGTATTCTATCGTTCTATGGGCTTTGAAATCTTATCCACCTATAATTGTATAGGGATGACTTGGGTAAATCGAGAAAAATAACAAAACTAGTTTTTTCTTAAGCAAAGTTTAAGGATGGTCTAGTATCATATAGTCATTAAATAAAGACCTCCTAACTTTATTTAATAAAATCCTAAACTTTTCTTTTTCATAATAATCTCCCTTAACTCCACCCAATCAGGTGGAGTTTTTTGGCTCTATTTCGGGCTTTTGAGGACTATTCTAAAATAATTTTCCGATATTTTCCGGTATTTTCGGATTTTGGTCGGGGAATTGGAGGGGACTTTTTTAGGAAATATGACTAAGAAATAGGTCTGTTGTTGCTTCGGCTACTTCAAACTCAATTTGATTGTAAGTGACTGTTAATTGAAGGACTGGAACTGTTGTAATAATGATTTTGCTTGTCCAGTAGTGGCGTATTAAATGAGGAGTGACATGTAAGATTGTCTCTTCATTTACTAAATCAAAATTTCTATGAAATTGATAGAATCCCTAACTTTCTCTTAAACTTGAAAGTCTTGTTGTAAAACGGTTAAAGCTTGAGAAGCTGAGGATATAAACCTTTGACAAATTTTGTGAACTGTGGGATAATAAAAAGGAATTGAGTACTAGTTCTATATCATGGACTAGAAAAGACCTCAAGCTAACTTCCACATTAAGCTTGAGGTCTTTTTTGACACTATTTGTCCTTGTTTAGCCATTTATCGACTAATCGAAGAACGACACCGACCACAATTGGTCCGATGATAGTTTTGAGTACTAATTCCATCATGGGCTATCTCACCTCCTTTCGTAGGCGGTGTAGCAGTGCCGAACAATATTATACCACATACATGCTAAACTCGGGGGTCATCTAATTAGGTGGCTTTTTTGTTTGTGGCTTGGATTTTTGATATAATAGAGCCATGAGTAGAATTTTAGACAATGATATAATGGGGGATGAGGAGTTAGTAGAACGCACGCTCCGTCCTCAGTATTTACGTGAATATATCGGGCAGGATAAGGTCAAGGATCAGCTTCAAATCTTTATCGAAGCCGCTAAAATGCGGGATGAAGCGCTGGATCATGTCCTCCTTTTCGGGCCTCCAGGTTTGGGGAAGACGACCATGGCCTTTGTTATTGCCAATGAACTGGGAGTTAATCTCAAGCAGACGTCGGGTCCTGTTATCGAAAAAGCTGGTGATCTGGTAGCGATTTTGAATGACTTAGAGCCTGGGGATGTCCTCTTTATTGATGAAATTCATCGCTTGCCTATGTCGGTGGAAGAGGTGCTTTATAGTGCGATGGAGGACTTTTACATCGATATCATGATTGGTGCTGGTGAAGGCAGTCGCAGTGTTCATTTGGAGTTGCCACCTTTTACTTTGATTGGTGCGACAACTCGGGCTGGTATGCTCTCAAATCCTCTACGGGCACGTTTTGGGATTACAGGTCATATGGAGTATTATGCCCATGCTGATTTGACGGAAATTGTCGAGCGGACGGCAGATATTTTTGAGATGGAAATTACTCATGAGGCAGCATCTGAGTTAGCCTTACGTAGTCGTGGGACTCCTCGTATTGCCAATCGTCTCCTCAAGCGCGTGCGCGATTTTGCCCAGATTATGGGGAATGGGGTTATCGATGATCTTATTACCGATAAGGCTCTGACCATGCTAGATGTTGACCATGAAGGCTTGGACTATGTAGACCAGAAAATCCTTCGCACCATGATTGAGATGTATGGCGGCGGTCCTGTCGGTCTAGGAACTCTTTCTGTGAATATCGCTGAAGAGCGTGAGACGGTTGAGGATATGTACGAACCTTACTTGATTCAAAAAGGTTTTATCATGCGGACACGGTCTGGACGGGTTGCAACGGCTAAGGCCTACGAGCATTTAGGTTATGAATACAGTGAAAAATGAGCAAGAAATACTAGAGGTTTTTAGAGAAAATCCGGATATGATGACTATTCTGACCATCATCCGAGATCTTGGTCTGAAAGACTCGTGGTTGGCAGCAGGTTCGGTACGAAATTTCATATGGAATCTCTTGTCAGACAGGCCACCTTTTGACTGTGAAACAGATGTTGATGTCATTTTCTTTGATCCAGATATTTCTTATGAGGAAACCTTGTCCCTAGAGAAAAAGTTGAGAGCGGATTTTCCTCAGTACCAGTGGGAGTTGAAAAATCAGGTCTATATGCACCAGCATAGCCCTCACACTGCTCCCTATAGCAGCTCTTGTGATGCTATGAGTAAGTATCCAGAACGGTGTACGGCGATTGGGCTCCGATTGAATGAAGACTTCGCTTTAGAATTCTTTACTTCCTATGGACTTGAGGATATTTTGAATTTCCAAGTTCGCCCAACTCCTCATTTTTTAGAGAATCAAGACCGAATGAAGCTCTATCAAACACGATTATCCAAGAAAAATTGGCAAGAAAAATGGAAAAATTTGATTTTTAAAAATACTTAAGGAAACTTTAAGCTAGGAAGTGTATACTAAGTTCATAAGTTAAGAAGACCTTAACTTAAACTCCTAAAACTTTTTCATAATAATCTCCCTATAAAAAATAAAGTCGCCCAATCAGGCGGCTTATTTTTTAATGATTAAATAATAGCTAATTTTTCAAATTTATCATATAGTTAATAAAAGATTGATTAGTTACGTAAAAGATAATAATCAATACAGAGTATAATATAGCCACAGAATATTACATTTTATAATACTGATTTAATTTTATTTTATTTAGCTTTTAGAGAGTAGTTTCCGATAAATGAAATATCGGAATTTGTTTATGAAAATGACTATTAAATCTATAGACTAATAATTATTGAACTAAAATTACTTAAATAGTATAATAAGTTTTGTAAGAAAGATGCTATAGACTTTTGAGTTTATCGTGAAAAGTGAAGGGATTTTATAGGACAAATGAATAACGATATTATAGTTGATAAAAAATATTTAGCAAACAAAATTTTAACAGAATTAAGATACAATAAAAGATATATGTATAATTGGGTTAAATGGTTTGGGAGTACAGATAAGAACTCTCTAAAAATTAGAGAATATTTAGAAGAGGAAATTGAAAACGTTATTTATGAAGTAAAAGGTTCTCGGTTTGATATAGAAAATTATTTTATCGATGCCATTCCCTTATTCAAAAAAATTAGTCGTTCGGAGAAAGAAGTGAATAACAAAGATGATGATAATTTATGTGAACAAGAAAAAAATGTTATCAGTTTTGCTGCAGAAAATAAAATAAATGGTGCCATAGAATATAATTATTTCTTACTATCTGATTTGAAAATAATGATATTGGGAGCAATTTGGGTAGAAGTTATAGGTAGAGAATTAGATAATGGACAATTATCTAAAGATGTTTATGCAAATCGAGTTTCTCAAAATACAAGCTCCATTTTTAAACCTTATTTTGAAGCTTATTCTGATTTTAGAGATGCAAGTTTTAAAGAAGTGAAAACTTTGATTGAAAATAATAAAACAGGTATTTTAGTACAGACAGACCTCAGTAAATGTTTTTATTCTATTAATATAGGTGAACTAAAGAGTAAAATTAAATCTTTTCTTAAAGATAGTAAAGCAGGTGAAACTGTAATCAGATTAAATGATTATGTTTTCAGTGTTTTAAAGAAATATAATGCTTTACAAACTATCAAGGAGTACATAGCAAGATCATCTTCTCAGAATAATATAAATGTTTTACCTATTGGATTCTTTCCTAGTAATGTATTAATTAATATTTATCTTAAAGAGTTAGACAAAGAGATAAAATCTAGACATAATCCCATACAGTATGGAAGGTATGTTGATGATATATCTTTTGTTATAGTTAAAGAAATAAATAATGATAATAAAAATGAAATTGTTAATGATATCGAAGGAGAATTAGATAAAATAAAAGAAAAGTTAAAGAAAAAGGATGTTTATATAAATCTTAATTTTGAAAAGACTTTATATTTTATTATAAGTGAAAAGAATGATATAAATTATTTGAAAAAATTTGAAAAGGAAACCTCAAGATTATCTAGTGATAATCATAGAATTATTGATCCATTAGAGTTTGAAGACGAGTTTGACAAAGCATATATTTTAACAAAAGATATTACAAAATTATCTGATTTATTTACAATATCCAAGGATAAAAAACATTTAAGCAGAGTAATTTCTACAATTTTTTATTCTATTTATGGGAGTATGAGAAAAGAAAATCATAAAAAGAATATCGAACTATCAAAAAAGTTTCTCAAATATTTTTATGATTTTGTTGATGATGAATTTTTTTTAGAACTATATGATTATTGGTATCAGTTATGTACAATAGAAAAAATTTCTCAAAATCTACAAAAGTTAGATAAAAAAATTATGGTTAAAACTATGTTCTACAATAAACTAAAAAATATTAAATCTATTGATGATGAATTGATAGGTACTTTCGTAAAATATTATGAAGACTTATTAAAAAAATGTTTTTTAGAAAATGACAACGAGCTATTTGTTAGTTTACAAGATAATTTTAGAAAACCAAAATATAAATATCAAGAAAATAAATATTTACTTAACTATGAGATTCAATTAAAAGAACTATACAAGATATTTAAGCACATTGGTGAGGAAGAGTTTCAAAAATTGAAAATAGAATCTAATCAATTTAACGAACTAAATAGTTTATTCAAAAAGTGGAATGAGAGTAATGGATATCCTAAAAAAACTGCAAATAAGGATGTGCTTTTAGAAGATTATGAGCAAAAATCATCTCTTCGATTTGCTCAAGCAAATATCTACTCTTCAGAGGAAAAATTAGATACATTTATTAAAACAACAGAAAATTTATCTTCACTTTCAGATATTGTAACTGTTTTAAATTTATCAGATAAATATAATGCTGATATTATTTCTTTTCCTGAGCAAGGAATCAGTATTGAAGATATTGTTACTGTAGTAAAGCATGCCGTAAAGACCAAAACATTGATAGTAGGTGGACTAGATTTTATATTTATAAATGGAAGAATCTTAAATCTAACAATTGTTATTATACCACTCAGAACAATAATTAAAGGTGTTGACTATAAAGATGCTCAAATTCAACTAATTCCAAAGATATACCCTTCACCAGACGAATACAATCAATTTAGGCATAGTAAACCCGATAGCAAGACTCTTAATTGGAGAATGTACATTCCAAAAGAAGAATATAATCATACATTTGAATTCAGAGGATATAAGCATGCTTTTTTAAATTGTTATGAAGCAACTTCAATAGATTTGAAATATGAAATTTCTAAAGAAGAACCATTTGTAATACATCTTATAACTAATAATAAAGATATAAAGTATTATTACCAAATTTCTGAGAGCCTCTCTAGAGATTTGATGGCCGTAACGAGTATAACAAATTATTCTAAGCTGGGTGGAGTTCAAATTTTTGTTCCTTATAAGGAGGAGTATAAGCGTGTAGTTTCAAGTCATAAAGGGTCGAAGAATACTCATGTAGATATTTGCGATATAGATTTAGATGATATAAATAGTAAACGACTAGATAATCTCAATGAAAATATGAAGCAGAACCCTCCAAAATACTATTATAGAAATACAGAGGAGTATTATGATTAGTAAAATTAAAGAGTATGGCCCAATTACATTAGCGTGGTTTGGTAGTATACAATTTTTACAGCCATTGATACCAAACGAGTCTAGAAGATATATTACTTGTCAATTATTAATCTTATTAATTTCGTTTATAATTGCATATGTTTACAAGAAGAATAGATATAAATTTTTGAGTAATACACAAAAGCTAAATCTAAAGATTTATTATGATGATATCTTCAAGACGAAATATAATGACTATATCAGGGTTATTGCAACCGATGATGATTTAACTGTTGATAAAACTAAAATTAGTTCAAAGTCTGTATATTCTCACTTTCTTAATAGAATTAATGTGCTTGATTTAGAAGACGTAAGGAGGGAAGCCAATCGAATTGTAACGTTTCAAAACAATTCTTCTATATATTATCTAGTTAAAATTGCTTGCTTTGATGAAAATGATACGATTATTTTAGAAGATATTAGAGACTATTTTTCAATGTTGTACGATCTTTGTGAATACATAGAAAATAATGCAAAAGGGAGGAAAATAGTATGTCCTGTTTTGGGTGGAAGAATAAGTTTCAAGAATTCAACACCTACTAGTTCTGATAGGCTTAACCTCATAAAGTTAGCATTTGAAACATATAATTTTAAACGAGAAATAGATATTCATATTGTCGTAAATAAGGATAATACAAGGCCTAAAAAGTATACTATTGTATAAGTGTATAAGAAAAATTTGAGCAAGGGAGTTTATACTAAGTTCATAAGTTAGGAAGACCTTAACTTAAACTCCTAAAACTTTTTCATAATAATCTCCCTATAAAAAATAGAGTCGCCCAATCAGGCGACTTATTTTTTTGAAAAATGGGCTTGGTGCCTGAGAATAAATAGCTTAGTGATAGAAGAAAATAGGGAAATATGGTATAATGAAACGATAGATTTTTGAATAGGAATAAGATCATGTTTGGATTTTTTAAGAAAGATAAGGCTGTGGAAGTAGAAGTTCCGACCCAGGTTCCTGCTCATATCGGCATCATCATGGATGGGAATGGTCGTTGGGCTAAAAAACGTATGCAACCGCGAGTCTTCGGACACAAGGCGGGCATGGAAGCATTACAAACTGTGACTAAGGCAGCTAACAAGCTAGGTGTCAAGGTTATTACAGTTTATGCTTTTTCTACAGAAAACTGGACCCGCCCCGATCAGGAAGTCAAGTTTATCATGAACCTGCCCGTAGAGTTTTATGATAATTATGTCCCTGAATTGCATGCGAATAATGTTAAGATTCAAATGATTGGGGAGACAGATCGCCTGCCTAAGCAAACCTTTGAAGCTTTAACAAAGGCTGAGGAATTGACTAAGAACAACACAGGTTTGATTCTTAATTTTGCCCTCAACTATGGTGGACGTGCTGAGATTACACAGGCTCTTAAGTTGATTTCCCAGGATGTGTTAGATGCCAAAATCAACCCAGGTGACATTACAGAGGAATTGATTGGCAACTATCTCTTTACCCAGCATTTGCCTAAGGAGTTACGAGATCCAGACTTGATTATCCGGACTAGTGGAGAATTGCGCTTGAGCAATTTCCTTCCATGGCAGGGGGCCTATAGTGAGCTCTATTTTACGGACACCTTGTGGCCTGATTTTGACGAGGTAGCCTTGCAGGAAGCCATTCTTGCCTACAATCGTCGTCACCGCCGATTTGGAGGAGTTTAGGAGGAAATATGACACAGGATTTACAGAAAAGAACCTTGTTTGCAGGGATTGCCCTGGCTATTTTCCTACCAATTTTAATGATTGGGGGACTCTTGCTGCAGATAGCAATTGGAATCATAGCCATGCTAGCCATGCATGAACTTTTGAAGATGAGAGGTCTAGAGACCATGACGATGGAAGGCCTCCTGACCCTCTTTGCAACTTTTGCCTTGACCATTCCCTTGGAGAATTACCTGACTTTTTTGCCAGTTGATGGGAATGTGGTTGCTTATAGTGTGTTGATTTCAATCATGTTAGGAACGACTGTTTTTAGCAAGTCCTATACGATTGAGGACGCTGTTTTCCCTCTTGCTATGAGTTTCTATGTTGGCTTTGGATTTAATGCTCTATTAGATGCTCGCGTTGCAGGTTTAGATAAGGCACTATTAGCCTTGTGTATTGTTTGGGCGACAGACAGTGGTGCCTATCTTGCTGGGATGAACTATGGGAAACGAAAATTAGCACCAAGGGTATCGCCTAATAAAACACTTGAGGGTGCCTTTGGCGGTATTGTAGGAGCAATTTTAGTAACCATTATCTTTATGATAGTTGACAGTACAGTTGCTCTTCCGTATGGAATTTACAAGATGTCAGTTTTTGCTATTTTCTTTAGTGTGGCTGGACAATTTGGTGATTTACTAGAAAGCTCGATTAAGCGTCACTTTGGTGTCAAAGATTCTGGGAAATTTATCCCTGGGCATGGTGGTGTTTTGGATCGTTTCGATAGTATGTTGCTTGTATTTCCAATCATGCACTTATTTGGACTCTTTTAATCAAAAGACGGAGGAAATACTATGCTCGGAATTTTAACCTTTATTCTGGTTTTCGGGATTATTGTGGTGGTGCACGAGTTCGGGCACTTCTACTTTGCCAAGAAATCAGGAATTCTAGTGCGTGAATTTGCCATTGGTATGGGGCCAAAAATCTTTGCTCATATTGGCAAGGATGGAACGGCCTATACCATTCGAATCTTGCCTCTGGGTGGCTATGTCCGTATGGCCGGTTGGGGTGATGATACGACTGAAATCAAGACAGGAACTCCTGTCAGTTTGACGCTTACTGATGATGGTAAGGTTAAACGCATCAATCTTTCAGGTAAAAAATTAGATCAAACAGCCCTCCCTATGCAGGTGACCCAGTTTGACTTTGAAGACAAGCTCTTTATCAAGGGCTTGGTTCTGGAAGAAGAGAAAACATTTGCAGTGGATCACGATGCAACGGTTGTAGAAGCAGATGGAACTGAGGTTCGGATTGCTCCCTTGGATGTTCAATATCAAAATGCAACTATCTGGGGAAAACTGATTACCAACTTTGCAGGTCCTATGAACAACTTTATCTTAGGTGTCGTTGTTTTCTGGATTTTAATCTTCATGCAGGGTGGTGTCAGAGATGTCGATACCAACCAGTTCCATGTTATGCCCCAAGGGGCTTTGGCTAAGGTAGGAGTGCCAGAAACGGCTCAGATTACCAAGATTGGCTCACATGAGATTAGCAACTGGGAAAGTTTGATTCAGGCTGTGGAATCAGAAACCAAAGATAAGACGGCCCCGACTTTGGATGTGACTATTTCTGAAAATGGTAGTGACAAACAAGTAACTGTTACCCCAGAAGAAAATCAAGGTCGATATCTTCTAGGTGTTCAACCAGGAATTAAGTCGGACTTTCTATCCATTTTTGTAGGTGGATTTACAAGTGCTGCTGACTCGGCTCTCCGAATTCTATCGGCTCTGAAAAATCTGATTTTCCAACCGGATTTGAACAAGCTAGGTGGACCTGTTGCCATCTTTAAGGCAAGTAGTGATGCTGCTAAAAATGGAATTGAGAACGTCTTGTACTTCTTGGCAATAATTTCCATTAATATCGGGATTTTTAATCTTATTCCGATTCCAGCATTGGATGGTGGTAAGATTGTGCTCAATATCCTGGAAGCCATTCGCCGCAAACCATTGAAACAAGAAATTGAAACCTATGTCACCTTGGCCGGAGTGGTCATCATGGTTGTCTTGATGATTGCTGTGACTTGGAATGACATCATGCGACTCTTTTTTAGATAATCGAGGAATATTATGAAACAAAGTAAAATGCCTATCCCAACGCTTCGCGAAATGCCAAGCGATGCTCAAGTTATCAGCCATGCTCTTATGTTGCGAGCTGGTTATGTTCGTCAAGTCTCAGCAGGTGTTTATTCTTATCTACCGCTTGCCAATCGTGTGATTGAAAAAGCTAAAAATATCATGCGCCAAGAGTTTGACAAGATTGGTGCCGTTGAGATGTTGGCTCCTGCCCTTCTTAGTGCAGAGTTGTGGCG
The DNA here is from genome assembly GCF_013277075.1 of Streptococcus sp. 959. Lineage (GTDB taxonomy): Bacteria > Bacillota > Bacilli > Lactobacillales > Streptococcaceae > Streptococcus > Streptococcus pseudopneumoniae_C. The sequence goes on along the minus strand of NZ_VMMF01000010.1, from coordinate 21,336 downwards.
CGAATCAGGTCGTTATGAAACTTACGGTGAAGACCTTTATAAGCTAAAAAACCGTGAAAAATCAGACTTCATCCTAGGTCCAACTCACGAAGAAACCTTTACAGCTATTGTCCGTGATTCTGTTAAGTCTTACAAGCAATTACCACTCAACCTTTACCAAATCCAACCTAAGTATCGTGATGAAAAACGACCACGCAATGGACTTCTTCGTACACGTGAGTTTATCATGAAAGATGCTTATAGCTTCCACGCTAACTATGATAGTTTGGACAGTGTTTATGATGAGTACAAGGCTGCTTATGAGCGTATTTTCACTCGTAGTGGCTTAGACTTCAAGGCTATCATCGGTGACGGTGGAGCCATGGGTGGTAAGGACAGCCAAGAATTTATGGCGATTACACCTGCTCGTACCGATCTTGACCGCTGGGTTGTCTTGGACAAGTCAGTTGCCTCATTTGACGAAATTCCTGCAGAGGTGCAAGAAGAAATCAAGGCAGAATTGCTTAAATGGATGGTCTCTGGTGAAGATACCATCGCCTACTCAAGTGAATCTAGCTATGCGGCTAACTTAGAAATGGCAACAAACGAGTACAAACCAAGCAATCGTGTTGTCGCTGAAGCAGAAGTGACTCGTGTTGCAACACCAGATGTTAAATCAATCGATGAAGTTGCAGCCTTCCTAAACGTTCCAGAAGAACAAACGATTAAAACTCTCTTCTACATGGCAGATGGTGAGCTTGTTGCGGCCCTTCTAGTTGGAAATGACCAGCTCAATGAAGTTAAGTTGAAAAACCACTTGGGAGCAGATTTCTTTGACGTTGCTAGCGAAGAAGAAGTGGCGAATTTTGTTCAAGCAGGATTCGGTTCGCTTGGCCCAGTTGGTTTGCCAGAGAATGTTAAAATCATTGCAGACCGTAAGGTGCAAGATGTTCGTAATGCAGTTGTAGGTGCTAACGAGGATGGCTACCACTTGACTGGTGTGAACCCAGGTCGCGACTTTACTGCAGAATATGTGGATATTCGTGAAGTTCGTGAGGGTGAAATTTCTCCAGACGGACAAGGTGTCCTTAACTTTGCGCGTGGTATCGAAATTGGTCACATCTTCAAACTCGGTACTCGTTACTCAGCAAGCATGGGAGCAGATGTCTTGGATGAAAATGGCCGTGCTGTGCCAATTATCATGGGCTGTTACGGTATCGGTGTCAGCCGTCTCCTCTCAGCAGTTATGGAGCAACACGCTCGTCTCTTTGTTAACAAAACGCCAAAAGGTGAATACCGTTACGCTTGGGGTATCAACTTCCCTAAAGAATTGGCACCATTTGATGTGCACTTGATTACTGTCAATGTCAAGGACGAAGAAGCGCAAGCCTTGACAGAAAAACTTGAAGCAAGCTTGATGGGAGCTAGTTATGAAGTCTTGACAGATGACCGTAACGAACGTGTCGGAGTCAAATTCAGCGATAGCGATTTGATTGGGTTGCCAATCCGCATCACTGTTGGGAAGAAAGCAGCTGATGGTATCGTAGAAGTTAAGATCAAAGCAACTGGTGATACCATCGAGGTTCATGCAGATAACGTACTTGAAACGCTTGAAATCCTAGGCAAAAAATAAAAACTATAATCAGAAGAAAAACAAGGAAAAAATGTAACTAGTTTTTACCTTGTTTTTTCTGTATAATGGGAAAAATGAGTAAATAAAGAGGTAAATGTATGCAAAGATTTCCAAAGGATTTTGTCTGGGGATCCTCTACTTCTGGGCCGCAGACAGAAGGGCGTGTAGCTGGTGACGGCAAGGGAGATAATCTCTGGGATTACTGGTACCAAGTGGAGCCAAATCGTTACTATAATGGGATTGGTCCAGATAAGACATCGACTTTTTATGAAAATTGGGAACAGGATATTGAGCTTTTGTTAGAGACTGGTCACACGGCCTTTCGGACTTCTATCCAGTGGTCACGGATTTTTCCACAAGGCTGTGGAAAAGTCAATCCTCAAGGTGTGGATTTCTATCGTAAGGTCTTTGAGGCTATTAAGGCTAAGGGGATTCGTCTGTTAGTCAATCTCTACCACTTTGATTTGCCTTTTGCTCTTCAAGAAGATGGTGATGGTTGGGAAAATAAGGCGACTGTCTCAGCCTATGAAGACTATGCTCGTTTCTGTTTTGAGACTTATGGAGATTTAGTGGATCAATGGATTACCTTTAATGAGCCCATCGTTCCTGTAGAATTTGGCTATTTTTACGATGCCCATTATCCACATAAGGTGGATGCAGAAGCGGCAGTTAAAGTAGCCTACCACACACAATTAGCTAGCAGTCTAGCGGTCAAGGCCTGTCATGAACTCTTACCTGATTCTAAGATTGGGATTGTCTTAAACTTGACACCGGCTTATCCACGTAGCCAGCATCCTGCTGATGTCAAGGCAGCTCGGATTGCGGACCTCTTTCAGGCCCAATCTTTCTTAGACCCGTCTGTTTTGGGGACTTATCCACAGGAGTTGGTAGAAATCTTGCATGAACACGGTCTCTTGCCCGATGCTACGGAGGAAGAGTTGGAGATCATTCGTGACAATACGGTGGATTTCCTTGGTGTTAACTACTATCAACCTTTGCGCGTGATGGCACCTCGATTTGCTAAACATCCAGAGAGTCCACTCTTGCCAGAACATTTTTACGAACCTTATGTTATGCCTGGACGTAAAATCAATCCTCATCGTGGCTGGGAAATTTATGAGCAAGGGATTTATGACATCGCCCAAAATATCAAGGAAAATTATGGTAATATCGAATGGATGTTGACAGAAAATGGTATGGGTGTTGAAGGAGAGGAAAAATTCCGTGAGAATGGAATGATTCAAGATGATTATCGTATTGACTTTGTAAAAGGTCATCTTCGTGAACTGCACCGTGCCATTGAAGACGGAGCCAATTGTAAGGGCTACTTAATTTGGACTTTTATCGATTGTTGGTCATGGCTCAACAGCTATAAAAACCGCTATGGTTTGGTCGAACTAGACTTGGAAACGCAAGAACGCCGTCTGAAGAAATCAGGCCACTGGTTCAAGGAACTAAGTGATAATAATGGATTTTAAAAAGGACTCTGACTGATGATTTTAATTGGTCAGAGTTTTTTGATTACAGAAGGCTGATTTGAACTATACCAATTTTTATTCTTGACAAGTGAGAGAAACAAGTATATACTGTTTTTGCTGATTCTATAAAAGAGGAATCAGACTATACCAATTTTAAGGAGAAAGCACAGCTTGCCTGTGTCGTATATACTATGTGTGGAATTGTTGGTGTTGTTGGAAACACAAATGCAACTGATATTTTAATTCAAGGGCTTGAAAAGCTCGAATACCGTGGTTATGATTCTGCGGGAATTTTTGTCCTAGGTGGTGCTGAAAACCATCTAGTTAAGGCGGTCGGTCGTATCGCAGAATTGTCTGCTAAGACAGCTGGTGTTGAGGGAACGACTGGTATCGGACATACTCGTTGGGCAACTCACGGGAAACCAACTGAAGACAATGCTCACCCACACCGCTCTGAGACAGAACGTTTTGTCTTGGTGCACAACGGGGTGATTGAGAACTACCTTGAAATCAAGGAAGAGTACCTTGCAGGTCACCACTTCAAGGGGCAAACAGATACGGAAATCGCCGTTCACTTGATTGGAAAATTTGCGGAAGAAGAAGGTTTATCAGTTCTTGAAGCCTTCAAAAAAGCCCTTCACATTATCCGTGGTTCTTATGCCTTCGCCTTGGTTGATTCACAAGATCCTGAAGTCATCTACGTAGCTAAGAACAAATCACCACTTTTGATTGGTCTTGGAGAAGGCTATAACATGGTCTGCTCAGATGCTATGGCTATGATTCGTGAGACCAACCAATACATGGAAATCCATGATCAAGAGTTGGTCATCGTCAAGGCTGATAGTGTCGAAGTTCAAGACTATGATGGCAACAGTCGTGAGCGTGCTAGCTATACTGCGGAGCTTGACTTGTCAGATATCGGTAAAGGAACTTACCCTTACTACATGCTTAAGGAAATTGATGAGCAACCAACTGTTATGCGTAAACTCATCCAAGCCTACACAGATGAGGCTGGTCAAGTAGTGGTAGATCCAGCTATCATTAAGGCTGTTCAAGACGCAGACCGCATCTACATCCTTGCAGCTGGAACATCTTACCACGCAGGATTTGCTTCTAAGAAGATGCTGGAAGAATTGACAGATACTCCAGTTGAACTTGGAATCTCATCTGAGTGGGGTTACGGTATGCCACTTCTCAGCAAAAAACCACTCTTCATCTTTATCAGTCAGTCTGGTGAAACAGCTGACAGCCGTCAGGTTTTGGTCAAGGCTAATGAAATGGGAATTCCGAGCTTGACAGTGACAAACGTACCAGGTTCAACTCTTTCACGTGAAGCCAACTATACCATGCTCCTTCATGCAGGTCCTGAAATTGCCGTAGCCTCAACCAAGGCCTATACAGCGCAAATTGCAGCCCTTTCCTTCCTTGCAAAAGCAGTCGGAGAAGCAAATGGCAATGCTAAAGCGTCAGCATTTGACCTGGTTCATGAATTGTCAATCGTAGCTCAGTCTATCGAATCAACTCTTTCTGAGAAAGAAACCATTGAAGCCAAGGTTCGCGAGCTTCTTGAAACCACTCGTAACGCCTTTTACATCGGACGTGGTCAAGATTACTACGTAGCCATGGAAGCAAGTCTCAAACTCAAAGAGATTTCTTACATCCAGTGTGAAGGCTTTGCGGCTGGAGAACTTAAGCACGGTACCATTGCCTTGATTGAAGAAGGAACGCCTGTTTTGGCCCTCTTGTCTGATCCAGTTCTTGCTAACCACACTCGTGGAAATATCCAAGAGGTCGCAGCCCGTGGTGCCAAGGTGCTTACTATCGCAGAAGAGAATGTTGCCAAAGATACAGACGATATCGTCCTTACGACCGTACACCCTTACCTCTCACCAATCTCAATGGTTGTACCAACGCAATTGGTCGCTTACTTTGCAACACTACACCGTGGTCTTGATGTGGATAAACCACGTAACCTTGCTAAATCAGTAACAGTAGAATAAGCTAAAAAAGTCTAGTTTATCTAGGCTTTTTCTTGTGAGCAAATCGGTTGCTTGTACTCATGATTCGTGTTATACTCTTCGAAAGTCTCTTCAAACTATGTCAGCTTCTATCTGCAACCTCAAAACACTGTTTTGAGCAGCCTGCGGCTAGCTTCCTAGTTTGCTCTTTGATTTTCATTGAGTATTAGAATAATTTTTCAAATTGAAGGACAGAAATAGACAGGGAGAATCACAATGGTAGAATTGGGAATTTCAACATTTGGGGAAACAACGGAGCTTGAGGGAACTGGACAGACTTACAGTCATGCCGAACGCATTCGTCAGTTGGTGGCGGAGATTGAGTTGGCTGACAAGGTTGGTTTGGATGTGTATGGGATTGGTGAGCACCATCGAGCGGATTTTGCAGTATCAGCTCCAGAGATTGTTCTGGCCGCTGGGGCAGTCAATACCAAGAAAATCCGTTTGACCAGTGCAGTCAGTATTCTCTCGAGTATGGACCCGATTCGTTTGTTCCAACAGTATGCCACTATCGATGCTTTGTCAAATGGACGAGCGGAGATTATGGCTGGAAGGGGCTCTTTCACGGAATCTTTCCCGCTATTTGGTTATGATTTGAAAGACTACGAAGCTCTATTTGATGAAAAATTAGACTTGCTTCAGTTAGTCAATGAAAAAACTAAGCTAGACTGGAAAGGTCGATTGACCCAAACAATTTCTGGCAAAGAAGTCTATCCTCGTCCAGTTCAGGACAAATTGCCCTTGTGGATAGCGACAGGTGGTCATGTAGAGTCAACAGTGAAGATTGCTCAGGCAGGCTTACCGATTGTCTATGCCATTATTGGTGGCAATCCGTCTTATTTTAAAAAATTGATTCAGGCTTATCGTGAGATTGGGAGCGAAGCGGGCTATGCCAGTCATGAGCTGAAGGTCGGAGCCCATTCTTGGGGTTGGATTGCTGAGGATGGCGATCAGGCTGTGAAAGATTATTTTCATCCGACCAAGCAAGTGGTGGATGCTATTTCCAAAGACCGTCCTCATTGGCAAGAATTGAGTTATGAGCAATACCTTGAACAAGTTGGGCCAAATGGTGCTATGTTTGTGGGCAATCCAGATCAGGTGGCAGAAAAATTGATTCGCATGATAGAGGATTTAGGTTTGGACCGCTTCATGCTCCATCTACCGCTTGGTTCTATGCCTCATGAACAAGTTCTAAGAGCTATTGAACTCTTCGGCACGCAAGTGGCTCCAAAAGTACGGGCTTATTTTGCCATGAAAGAGGCTTAATAAAAAATCCTAATCAGGCTTATTAGGAAAATAAATATTGTACAAAAATCAATCCCCCGAGCGTCAAGGCTTGGGGGATTTTTCTATAGGAGGGCTAGTTTAGTTCTCTTTTTTGTTTTTTAGTAAGAACCCGAGACCTAGAAGGGCAAGAATGCTGATTCCTGCAAACAGGAGTTTGTGATCGTTTTTGGTTCCTGTATTTGGAAGTTCAGCTTGTTTAGCTAGGGGTGCAGCTATATTTTCCTTGCTAGAGTTATATACAGCTGCGTTTTGAACATCTTCTTTTACAGATGATGCTTGTGCTTCTTGTACTGGTTGTTCAGCTTGTGAATCAGTTGTAGCTTGGCTAGGTTTATTTTCCGCATCCGCTACTTTTGCATCTGGTTTTGTAGAATCAGGTTTAGTTTGTGGAGTTGGATTTTGATGTTCCGGTTTGACTACTCGGTTTGGAGTATTGTCTTGGCCGTTATTTTGACCTTGCTCTTGTCGAGAATTCGGAAGGTCAGATTTTGGTTTATCTTCCATAGCTGGACGGCTTTGAGAGACTCGAAGAACAGTAGCTGTAAGGGCATTTAATTTCAAGCCTTTTTCAGTCCATTCCAGCCCTTGAGGGTTGGCAATTCCGACTGGTCCTGCTTGGTTTTCATCTGCTAAAACTTCAGCATTTCTTAGATGTGCAAAGGCAGTTCCCAAATTAAATTCACGAGCTTTTTCATCCGCATTGACAAAGACTGCGTAGATATCACCGTTTGGAGCAGTGATTTGGTAGCCAATCACTACGTCCTCTTTTGCCATACCATTTTGGCCTGGGACAGTGATGAGGTGGACACGATCTTTGATATCTTGAAGACTCTTAAGTCGGAAGGCATCTGTAGATTGACGAAGGGCAATCAACCCTTTCATATAGTCACGGCTCTTGACATTTTCAGGATATGCTTTTCCATCTGTAGCCTTAGTCCAATCAAACTTGTTGACTGCATCGCTAGAATCATAAGAGTCATGGATGAAGTAAGGATAGTCAAATGGATTGCCGTCCTTATCACGCAACAAGTGAGATTTGTTTGGAACCTTGTCCTCTGCTACTGGAGTCTTGTAGGCTGGGTCACGGAATTGTTTGGTGCGACCATATTCCTGACCAGAGTGGATAAATGGAGTTCCTTGAGCTGTCAAGACCATGAGGTTTCCAAGTCGCAAACGACGATGAATCTCAGCATAGTTCTCGGCCTTGCTTGGATCTTTTTTAATAGACTGAGCGATGATGTCAAAGAGAGTCAAGTTATCATGGGCTGCGATGTATTGGATGACATCTCCAGGGCTGTCTGCTTCAAAGTTGGTTGGTTGAGCAATCAGATTTTTGAAGATAGTATTGATATCACGTTTGCCACCTGTGATAAAAGCAGGTTGACCTTCATTTGGATAACCAGATTTGAGGTTGTTACGGATGTCATCTGAGAAGACAGCGACAGTATCGGTATGCTTCATCCAATCTTGGTCAGCAGCTTTAGTAGGCATATTTTCATCACCAGCATAGGTTCTCCAACCTTCACCTAGCATGATGAGGTTTGGATTGAGGGCGCGTGCAGCCTTGTAAGCTTCTTCGATAGAAGCGGCGTCATGGTCTCCCATCATATCGAAGCGGAATCCATCCACTTTGTAGGTATCAACTAGATATTTGATAGAATCAACTAGGAGGCGTTTGGTCATATAGTGAGTTGTCCCCAAACGTCCACCACCAAAGCTAGTTCGAGGTGTTCCATCGGCATCCATAAAGTGATAGTAGTTTGGTTCCAAATCTTCAAAGATATCGACTTTGGCTGTATGGTTATAAACTACGTCCAGGATAGCTCCCATGCCACGTTTGTGGATTTCGTTGATGAGGTTTTTGAATTCTGCGATTCGTTTTTCTGGATTCTTAGGATCGCTTGAGTACATACCAGTCAAGGAGAAGTAGTTTTGAGGGTCATATCCCCAGTTGTAGTTGCTGTTGCTTGAAGCATAGTCAGACAAGCGTTCATGATTTTTCAATTCATTGACAAAATAGTAAGACAAGACTGGAAGGAGCTGGATGTGGGTTACACCCAAGTCTTTGAGGTAGTCTAGTTTTTCGATAAAGGCTTCAAAAGTACCAAATGGTTTGGTCAAGTCTTTTGCAATGGCAGGATCTGAAGTGAAGTCACGCACATGAGCTTCATAGATGACAGCATCTTCGCGCGATTTGAAGTTGCGAATCTTACCATAAGTCAAGTCTTGAGGTCCTAGTTTAGCTGGATCTACAAAGGCAGCTTTAGCTACTTTATGGGCATCGTCAATCTTAGCATCGTCACTATTCCAAGCAGCGAGGGATTTAGCGTAAGGATCGAGTGCAAGAACAGTTTTACCTTGACGCTCGATTTGGTATTGATAATAGTAGCCAGTGAAATCGGTGATGCCTAGTTTGTTTGTGCTATCTAGAGTTTGTTTCCAAGTTCCTCTTTCCCCTTTTTCAAGAGCGACAGTTCCAACTACTTTGTTAGGGTCATTCTTGTCATAAACAACAACAGAAACCTTATCAGCACTTGGTGACCAAAGAGTCAAATCAACCTGTTTTCCTTCTTTTTTTAGGTCAGCTCCAAGTTTACCATCATAGCTGTAAGTCTCATCTTTAAGACGCCAGCTTGTTTTGGTAGTGAATTTGTCAGAGTTGTAGCTAACAGTATAAGGATGTTTTGTATCAGAGAAATCTCCGCTGTAGGTCACTTTTTTACCAGCTTCATCGATTGCAACATCAGTGATAGTTACTTTGTTTCCTAGATGATTAGTGATGTTGGAGTGTTTGAGGATATCTTCTTTTTTAGCACCGACAAGTGTTGAAAAACTACTTTCAATGCTAGAAGTTCCTACGTGTTGAGCTCCTGTCATGCGGATATCGTGCACATAGTAGGGGTTGGTGTAGATGGTTTCGTCATTATCTTTTAGGAAAATTTGGCTATGATTTTTCAAATCTGTGAACTTATAATCTTCTTTACGGATTTTCACATTGTCTCCTTGTTTGTTTCTGTCTAGTAATAAAAATCCAAGATCTTTAGCTGCATCTTTGAGTGGAATATCGATATAGCGACCATGTTTGCCTGTAGCCGTAAAGTCTGTTCCGTTAGGCCATTCACCACTACTTGGATTTTTCACATCTCCCCAGTACCAGAGAGATTTTTTGTCATAGTTGCCATCTGTACGGTAGTAGTTGACGCGAATAGTTCCTGCAGGTTGTGGCTCGTAAGAGAAAACTTTGTGATCTTGGTCCAACCAAGCCTCATTCATCTTTGGTGCCAGTTTTTCTATCGATTTATCGCCGGTCAGATTTTTTCCAGCTGTATTATTGATGAGGAAGCTAATTTTCTTGGCTTGTTCTCCCTTTAATTTGACATCTAGGTAGTAGCCATAGTCATCTTTTTTGGCATCCTTGAAGGACAAGGCTCCGTTAGGCCAGTTTTCAGAAGGTTTTTCAACATCGTCCCAAGTCCAGAGTCCTTGAGCATCCTTGTTTTCTTCAGGAAGTTTTTTGACATGGATACGGAAGTAGTTGTCTTCGATGGGCTCTTCTGCTTTAGTTTCAGTCGTTGCTGGACTAGTAGAAGTAGTTGACTCACTTGAACGATCTTGTCTGGTTTGTGGTGCTGAATCGGTTGGGCTTGCAACAGGAGTTGTTGGCTTTGTTGCAGGTTTTTCTTCTTTTGTCTCTAGGGAAGCGTTTGCATTATTAGGTGAAGAAAAATCGCTTTCGTTCTTGCCAGCGATGTTTGTTGCATCAGTAAGAGGTTGGGCAAGGGCAGTAGTAGTTTCACTATTACTTGCGTTAGTGGTTATAGTATTTTCCTTGGCTGAGATAGTTGGTGTAGCCATGGCAAGTAGGACAAGGCTTGCTCCGATAAGGACAGAACCAGTTCCATTTTTGAGGGAACGGATGCTGTAGACCATTTTTTTCTCAGTGTGAGCTGGTGTTTTTCTCATAATGATTCTCCAATCAATAAATTTCTATATCAGTATAGCATGTAGTAAAACAATATGCAAGCGTTTTCTTGAAATTGAACTAAAAGAAAATCGCAACAGGTTTTCTGTTACGACTAAGCTAGTCTTTCTTTATGAATTTGTGAACTCAAAAGGTGGAGGTGGTGAAATAGTTCTGCAGTAGAAAGATTCCGACTACAAATAATGGGTTTCGGACAATTGGAAACAGGAAAGGTAGTGATAACAATATCGTGTGGAATTTGATTGAGAATTGAGAAAGAAATAGTAGATTCTTCCCAAGAATCAAATAGATAGAGATTGTTACCGTAGTGAGTTAGGGTGTCGATAAGGTTTTGTGCGTGATGGCTATCTAGATGACTGATGACTAAAACACGTATTTTGGGAAGTTTTTGAAGTAATTGGACTAAAATCCGTTGTCCTTGAATCGAAAAGGTGTAGACAAGTTCTTGTAGTTTAATGGATTTATTTTCTAGCCCCATTTCAGTCAGATACGATTGGAATTTGTGCTGACTTACTTCAAATAGTTTTGGAAATTCTGCCTGATAATTGTTTAAAATCTGGGATTTCTGTTTGTCAATAGACTGTTCACTAAGTAGATGGAAGAAATCAGATTGGGCAGTGTAGTGGAGGAGCCAAATCAATTCTTCTCTATTTTCAATCTGTAGGTGAAATTCTTTAGCCAGCTCTTCTAGAATTTGACTCAATAAACGGTAGGATTTTTGAATGTGATGGATATCCCCCAGTGCTCCATTGTTAGGATTGTTTGTGCTTTGAAGAGATTTGATTGGGTTTGAAAATAGCTGTTCCAGTGTCTCCTTTTTCGGTTCAAAATGGAGCTTTTTAGCTAGCTTTTTGATATCTTGTTCAAACTGGGGAATTTGCATGAGGGAGCTGTAGTGACTGGTTAAAAGAGGAGTAGGATTTTCGATGAAATGTCCCTTATTTAAACGCTCTAGATTGATAGCTAGGGTATATTTGATTTGCCGTAGACCGCTGAGGTTGGGTGAAACTTGTTGGGCGTTTAAAAATAGCTGAATCAGGTGAGTGAGTGATTCTTCAGAAATAGAAGGGAAGGGCCAATCAAGAAAACTATGACCTTGGCTAAAGTAGTCTAGATAAAAGGCGCGGATGTCTTCTTCTGCTCCTCCCAAGACTAAAGGGGAAGGTTGGATACTGAGGCCATAGTGTTGTGGAAGTTTAGTGTTGAGACAATGGATGATTTCCTCAATCTGCTCTGGATTAGTCGAAAGCGTCTGGCACATTTGGTCAAGTGATTGCCCCTCTTTGAAAAACAGACAGTTCAAAAAAGAGTAGGTTGCAGATTGTTCAAAGATTGCAATCTGAGGATCCAAGCTATTTTGGAGGTCAAACTGTAATTGGATGCCTTTTTTTCTTGATCGAATAAGGAGGTTTGGAAATAATTGCTCAAGTTTAAAAAGGTGTTCTTGCAATTCTTCTGCTGACAGATTCAGATTTTCTGATAAAGATGAATCTTGTATCCAATCCTGGTGTTTGGCTAGTTCTTCCAATAACATTAGCAAATTTTGTTCTGTTTCAGAAAGCAAAATATCCATAACAAATCTCCTTATATATTTATACATATATATTAAAAGAAAAAGCAAGTAAAGTCAAGAAAAATAGGCTAGGATAAAATAGGAAAATCTGAATTTACTATATTTTTCTTGGACTGTTAAACTGAAAATGAAGTTTGCAAAGTGACAGTAGAATGCCAATTCTCATAGGAAAAGATTTTGTCAAAAAATCGTCAATCCCCTTGAAAAATCTAGCTAATTAGGGTATAATATAAATAATCATTTGTCGTAGGTTTTGTCTGAAATATTGTCCAGACAAGGCTCACAGCAGTTAAATCTTCTGAAAAAGTCAGATTTAGCTGCTCTTTTTGTGCTTTTTTTCAGGATTTTGCGCATTTGTAACAAAGACTTAAAGATTCTGAAAATTCGTCAAGAGGACACGGTGATAGGGGTTTTACAACCATATGACGATTAGAAAGCCTGATTGATAAGGCTTGGAACTTATTTACAAAGGAGAATCATCTTGGCAGGACATGACGTTCAATACGGGAAACATCGTACCCGTCGTAGTTTTTCAAGAATCAAAGAAGTTCTTGACTTACCAAATTTGATTGAAATTCAAACTGATTCATTCAAAGCTTTCCTAGACCACGGTCTGAAGGAAGTGTTTGAAGATGTATTGCCAATTTCAAACTTCACAGACACGATGGAGTTGGAATTTGTTGGATATGAAATCAAGGAACCAAAATACACGCTAGAAGAAGCTCGTATTCACGATGCTAGCTACTCAGCACCAATTTTTGTAACCTTCCGCTTGATCAATAAAGAAACAGGCGAAATCAAGACCCAAGAAGTTTTCTTTGGTGATTTCCCAATCATGACAGAAATGGGTACTTTCATCATCAATGGTGGTGAACGTATTATAGTATCTCAATTGGTCCGCTCACCAGGTGTTTACTTTAACGACAAAGTTGATAAAAATGGTAAAGTGGGCTACGGTTCAACCGTTATCCCTAACCGTGGAGCTTGGTTGGAGCTTGAAAGCGACTCAAAAGATATTGCCTACACTCGTATCGACCGTACTCGTAAGATTCCATTTACAACCTTGGTTCGTGCCCTTGGTTTCTCAGGTGATGATGAAATCTTTGATATCTTTGGTGACAGCGAATTGGTTCGCAACACTGTTGAAAAAGATATCCACAAGAATCCAATGGACTCTCGTACAGACGAAGCCTTGAAAGAAATTTACGAACGCCTTCGTCCAGGTGAACCTAAGACTGCTGAAAGCTCACGTAGCTTGCTTGTAGCTCGTTTCTTTGACCCACGTCGCTATGACTTGGCAGCAGTTGGTCGTTACAAAATCAATAAAAAACTCAATGTAAAAACACGCTTGCTTAACCAAACTATTGCTGAGCCATTGGTAGACCCTGAAACAGGAGAAATCTTGGTAGAAGCTGGTACAATCATGACTCGTAGTGTGATTGAAAGCATTGAAAGCCATTTGGATGGCGACTTGAACAAGATTGTTTACATTCCAAATGATGCAGCCGTTGTGACTGAACCTGTTGTTCTTCAAAAATTCAAGGTTGTTGCACCAACGGATCCAGATCGTGTTGTAACTATCATTGGTAATGCCAATCCAGATGACAAGGTTCGTATCGTCACTCCTGCAGATATCCTTGCTGAGATGAGCTACTTCCTCAACTTGGCTGAAGGACTTGGCCGTGTAGATGATATCGACCACCTTGGAAACCGTCGTATCCGTGCGGTTGGTGAATTGCTTGCCAACCAAGTACGTCTTGGACTTTCTCGTATGGAACGTAATGTCCGTGAACGTATGTCTGTTCAAGACAACGAAGTCTTGACACCACAACAAATTATCAATATCCGTCCTGTAACAGCTGCGGTTAAAGAATTCTTCGGTTCTTCACAGTTGTCCCAGTTCATGGACCAACACAACCCGCTTTCTGAGTTGTCTCACAAACGTCGTTTGTCAGCCTTAGGACCTGGTGGTTTGACTCGTGACCGTGCTGGATATGAAGTACGTGACGTGCACTACACTCACTATGGTCGTATGTGTCCAATCGAGACGCCTGAAGGACCTAACATCGGTTTGATTAATAACTTGTCATCTTACGGACACTTGAACAAGTATGGTTTTGTTCAAACACCGTACCGTAAGGTTGACCGTGAAACAGGTGTTGTTACGAACGAAATCGTTTGGTTGACAGCCGATGAAGAAGATGAATATACTGTAGCTCAGGCTAACTCTCGTCTGAATGAAGATGGAACCTTTGCTGAGAAGATTGTCATGGGACGTCACCAAGGTGTCAACCAAGAGTATCCAGCTAATATTGTTGACTACATGGACGTTTCACCAAAACAGGTAGTTGCCGTTGCGACAGCATGTATTCCTTTCTTGGAAAACGATGACTCCAACCGTGCCCTCATGGGAGCCAACATGCAACGTCAGGCTGTGCCATTGATCAATCCTCAGGCACCTTACGTTGGTACTGGTATGGAATACCAAGCAGCCCACGACTCTGGAGCGGCTGTGATTGCTCAGTATGATGGTAAAGTTACTTACGCAGATGCTGACAAGGTAGAAGTTCGTCGTGAAGATGGTTCATTGGATGTTTACCACATCCAAAAATTCCGTCGTTCAAACTCAGGTACTGCCTACAACCAACGTACTCTCGTAAAAGTTGGCGATATCGTTGAAAAAGGCGATTTCATCGCTGACGGACCTTCTATGGAAAATGGAGAAATGGCGCTTGGTCAAAACCCAATCGTTGCCTACATGACTTGGGAAGGTTACAACTTCGAGGATGCCGTTATCATGAGCGAACGCTTGGTGAAAGACGATGTTTATACATCTGTCCACCTTGAAGAATACGAATCAGAAACTCGCGATACAAAGCTTGGGCCTGAAGAAATTACGCGTGAAATTCCAAACGTTGGTGAAGATGCCCTTAAAGACCTTGACGAAATGGGGATTATCCGTATCGGTGCTGAGGTTAAAGAAGGCGATATCCTTGTAGGTAAAGTAACACCTAAGGGTGAGAAAGACCTTTCAGCTGAAGAACGTCTCTTGCATGCTATCTTCGGTGATAAATCTCGTGAAGTACGTGACACTTCTCTTCGTGTACCACACGGAGCCGATGGTGTCGTTCGTGATGTCAAGATCTTTACACGTGCAAATGGAGATGAGTTGCAATCAGGTGTGAACATGCTGGTTCGCGTCTACATCGCTCAAAAACGTAAGATCAAGGTCGGAGATAAGATGGCCGGACGTCACGGAAATAAAGGGGTTGTCTCTCGTATCGTTCCTGTAGAAGATATGCCTTACCTTCCAGATGGAACTCCAGTCGATATCATGTTGAACCCACTTGGGGTGCCATCACGTATGAATATCGGACAGGTTATGGAGCTCCACCTTGGTATGGCTGCTCGTACTCTTGGTATTCACATAGCAACACCAGTCTTTGACGGAGCAAGTTCTGAAGACCTTTGGTCAACTGTTAAAGAAGCTGGTATGGATAGCGATGCTAAAACGATCCTTTACGATGGCCGTACTGGGGAACCGTTTGATAACCGTGTTTCTGTCGGAGTCATGTACATGATCAAACTCCACCACATGGTTGACGATAAATTGCACGCTCGTTCAGTCGGACCATACTCAACGGTTACCCAACAACCACTTGGAGGTAAAGCGCAGTTTGGTGGACAACGTTTCGGTGAGATGGAGGTTTGGGCTCTTGAAGCCTATGGTGCTTCAAATGTCCTTCAAGAAATCTTGACTTACAAGTCTGACGATATCAACGGACGTTTGAAAGCTTATGAAGCTATTACAAAAGGAAAACCAATTCCAAAACCAGGTGTTCCAGAATCCTTCCGAGTTCTTGTCAAAGAATTGCAATCTCTTGGTCTTGACATGCGTGTTCTTGACGAAGATGACCAAGAAGTGGAGCTTCGCGACTTGGATGAAGGAATGGACGAAGATGTCATCCACGTAGATGACCTTGAAAAAGCCCGCGAAAAAGCAGCCCAAGAGGCTAAAGCAGCCTTTGAAGCTGAAGAAGCTGAGAAAGAATCGGAAGCGGAAGCAACAGAAGAAGCTGCTGAAGAAGAATAAGCAGTTCACTTAGAATAGAAAGGGAAGAAATAGTGGTTGATGTAAATCGTTTTAAAAGTATGCAAATCACCCTAGCTTCTCCAAGTAAAGTCCGTTCATGGTCTTATGGAGAAGTCAAAAAACCTGAAACAATCAATTACCGTACTTTGAAACCAGAACGTGAAGGACTCTTTGATGAAGTTATCTTTGGTCCTACAAAAGACTGGGAATGTGCTTGTGGTAAGTACAAACGCATTCGTTACAGAGGAATTGTTTGTGACCGTTGTGGAGTTGAAGTAACGCGTACAAAAGTTCGTCGTGAGCGTATGGGGCACATCGAGTTGAAAGCTCCTGTATCTCACATCTGGTACTTCAAGGGGATTCCAAGCCGTATGGGCTTGACCCTTGATATGAGCCCTCGTGCCCTTGAGGAAGTGATCTACTTTGCGGCTTATGTGGTGATTGATCCGAAGGATACACCACTTGAGCACAAGTCTATCATGACAGAGCGCGAATACCGTGAGCGCTTGCGTGAGTATGGTTATGGTTCATTCGTTGCCAAAATGGGTGCCGAAGCCATTCAAGACCTTTTGAAACAAGTAGATCTTGAAAAAGAAATTGCTGAACTCAAAGAAGAATTGAAAACAGCAACTGGACAAAAACGTATCAAAGCCATCCGTCGTTTGGATGTTTTGGATGCCTTTTACAAGTCTGGAAACAAACCTGAATGGATGATTCTCAACATCCTTCCGGTTATTCCACCAGATCTTCGTCCAATGTTGCAGTTGGATGGTGGCCGTTTTGCCTCATCTGACTTGAACGACCTGTACCGCCGTGTTATCAACCGTAACAACCGTTTGGCTCGTTTGCTTGAGTTGAATGCACCAGGTATCATCGTTCAAAATGAGAAGCGTATGCTTCAAGAAGCGGTTGACGCTTTGATTGACAATGGTCGTCGTGGTCGTCCAATCACAGGGCCAGGTAGCCGTCCACTGAAATCATTGAGCCACATGCTTAAAGGTAAACAAGGACGCTTCCGTCAAAACTTGCTCGGTAAACGTGTTGACTTCTCAGGACGTTCCGTTATCGCCGTTGGTCCAACTCTTAAGATGTACCAATGTGGTGTGCCACGTGAAATGGCAATTGAGCTCTTTAAACCATTCGTGATGCGTGAAATCGTTGCGCGTGATATCGTGCAAAACGTCAAAGCAGCTAAACGCTTGGTGGAACGTGGAGACGAACGCATCTGGGATATCCTTGAAGAAGTAATCAAAGAACACCCAGTACTTCTTAACCGCGCACCGACCCTTCACCGTTTGGGTATCCAAGCCTTCGAGCCTGTCTTGATTGATGGTAAGGCTCTTCGCTTGCACCCACTTGTCTGTGAAGCCTACAATGCCGACTTTGACGGGGACCAAATGGCCATCCACGTACCGCTTTCAGAAGAAGCCCAAGCAGAAGCGCGTATCCTCATGCTCGCTGCTGAGCACATCTTGAACCCGAAAGATGGTAAACCAGTTGTTACACCATCTCAGGACATGGTTTTGGGTAACTACTACTTGACCATGGAAGAAGCTGGTCGTGAAGGTGAAGGAATGGTCTTCAAAGACCGTGACGAAGCTGTTATGGCTTACCGCAATGGTTATGTTCACCTCCACTCGCGTGTTGGTATCGCAACTGACAGTCTCAACAAACCATGGACAGAAGAGCAAAAACACAAGGTCTTGCTTACAACAGTTGGTAAAATCCTCTTCAACGACATCATGCCAGAGGGTCTACCATACTTGCAAGAACCAAACAATGCCAACTTGACGGAAGGCGTTCCAGCTAAATACTTCTTGCCACTTGGTGGAGATATCAAGGAAGCTATCAGCAAACTTGAACTCAACCCTCCATTCAAGAAGAAAAACCTTGGAAATATCATCGCTGAAATCTTCAAACGTTTCCGTACGACAGAAACTTCTGCCCTACTTGACCGTATGAAGAACCTCGGTTACCACCACTCAACTCTTGCAGGATTGACAGTGGGGATTGCCGATATCCCAGTCGTTGATGACAAGGCTGAAATCATTGAAGAATCACACAAACGTGTAGAACAAATCACAAAACAATTCCGTCGTGGTATGATTACAGACGACGAGCGTTACAATGCTGTTACAGCTGAATGGCGTGCTGCCCGTGAAAAACTAGAGAAACGTTTGATTGCCAACCAAGATCCTAAGAACCCAATCGTTATGATGATGGACTCTGGAGCCCGTGGTAACATCTCAAACTTCTCACAGCTTGCCGGTATGCGTGGTCTGATGGCTGCTCCGAACGGACGTATCATGGAATTGCCAATCCTTTCAAACTTCCGCGAAGGTTTGTCAGTACTCGAAATGTTCTTCTCAACTCACGGTGCCCGTAAAGGTATGACCGATACGGCCCTTAAGACAGCCGACTCAGGTTACTTGACTCGTCGTTTGGTTGACGTTGCCCAAGACGTTATCATCCGTGAGGACGACTGTGGAACTGACCGTGGTCTCTTGATCCGCTCTATCGCAGAAGGAAAAGAGATGATCGAGTCTCTCGAAGAGCGTCTCAATGGTCGTTACACTAAGAAAACTGTTAAACATCCAGAAACTGGTGCAGTGATCATTGGTCCAAATGAGTTGATTACAGAAGACAAGGCGCGTGAAATTGTCAATGCTGGTGTGGAAGAAGTAACTATCCGCTCAGTATTTACATGTAATACTCGTCACGGTGTCTGCCGTCACTGTTATGGTATCAACTTGGCGACTGGTGATGCGGTTGAAGTTGGTGAAGCAGTTGGTACAATCGCTGCCCAATCTATCGGGGAACCTGGTACACAGCTTACAATGCGTACCTTCCACACGGGTGGGGTTGCCTCAAATACCGATATCACTCAGGGTCTTCCTCGTGTCCAAGAAATCTTTGAAGCTCGCAATCCTAAAGGGGAAGCGGTTATCACAGAGGTTAAAGGACAAGTTACCGCTATCGAAGAAGATGCATCAACTCGTACTAAGAAAGTCTTTGTTAAGGGTGAAACTGGTGAAGGTGAATATGTCGTTCCATTTACAGCTCGTATGCGTGTCGAAGTTGGGGACCAAGTAGCGCGTGGTGCTGCTCTTACAGAAGGTTCTATCCAACCAAAACGTCTCCTTGCAGTTCGTGATGTCTTGTCAGTTGAAACTTATCTTCTCGGTGAAGTACAAAAAGTTTACCGTAGCCAAGGGGTGGAAATCGGTGACAAACACATCGAGGTAATGGTTCGTCAAATGATCCGTAAAGTCCGTGTCATGGATCCAGGTGACACAGATCTTCTCATGGGTACCCTCATGGATATCAATGACTTTACAGATGCCAACAAAGATGTCCTTGTCGCGGGTGGAGTTCCAGCGACTGGTCGACCAGTCCTTATGGGAATTACCAAAGCCTCACTTGAAACAAACAGTTTCTTGTCAGCAGCTTCCTTCCAGGAAACAACTCGTGTCCTTACTGACGCAGCTATCCGTGGTAAGAAAGACCATCTCCTTGGACTTAAGGAAAATGTTATCATCGGTAAAATCATCCCAGCAGGTACTGGTATGGCCCGTTACCGTAACCTTGAACCACATGCTATCAACGAAGGAGAATACCTTAATCCTCCAGTAGAAGAAGAAGAAAATGAAGAAACAACAGAAGTAGTTGTGGATACTGCCGTTGAAACTGTGGAAGAAACAGTAGAATAAGAGAGAATGAGAGAGCCTTCGGGTTCTCTTTTATTTTCTGAAAACTTTCTCCATTTTTCCATAAAATATGGTAAAATAAAAGAAAGAAGCTGACAAAGGAGACGGGTATGGAACAAACATTCTTTATCATTAAACCAGATGGAGTAAAAAGAGGATTAGTAGGTGAAGTGTTGAAACGCATCGAACAGCGTGGCTTTACAATCGAAAAATTGGAGTTGCGTTCACAGGTTTCAGAAGAGTTGATTGACCAGCACTATCAGGACTTAGTTGGTCAGAGTTTTTACCCACCGATTCGTGAATTCATGACTTCAGGACCGGTTCTTGTGGGTATCATTTCTGGTCCTAAAGTAATCGAAACTTGGCGAACCATGATGGGTGCAACTCGTCCAGAAGAAGCTTTACCAGGAACTATTCGAGGTGATTTTGCAAAAGCGGCTGGTGAAAATCAGGTTATCCAAAATGTTGTACATGGTTCGGATTCAGAAGAGTCAGCTAAGCGAGAAATTGCTCTTTGGTTTTAAGAGTGGATTGGCTCAATCAGTTAGTTAAAAGCTCATTTGAATAGAAAGTATAGTCAATTAGTTTAAGACATGACGCATGATATCAAACTTTTTAGTTTTTGATATGGTGCGTTTTTTGATTTCAAGTTTATATTCTTCGAAAATCTCTTCAAACCACGTCAGCTCTATCTGCAACTTCAAAACAGTGTTTTGAGCAACCTGCGGCTAGCTTCCTAGTCTGCTTTTTGATTTTCATTGAGTATTAGTCTCTGGTGTTTGTTTAGCGTCTTAAAGAGACATTTGAGAAGATTGGAAACAGTTCCCTCTTTTCTCCTAGTATAATGATTGGTAGGAAGGGAGAGAAAAGATGAAATCAATGAGAATCTTATTTTTGTTAGCTTTAATTCAAATCAGTTTGAGTAGCTGTTTCCTATGGAAAGAATGCATCTTGTCCTTTAAACAAAGTACAGCTTTTTTTATCGGAAGTATGGTTTTCGTTTCAGGAATCTGTGCCGGAGTAAATTATTTTTATACCCGTAAGCAAGAAGTTCATAGTGTCCTAGCCAGTAAGAAGTCAGTGAGGCTTCTTTACAGTATCCTGCTCTTAATTAATTTGTTAGGAGCTGTCCTTGTCTTGTCAGATAACTTGTTCATCAAAAATACGCTGCAGCAAGAATTAGTTGACTTTTTATTGCCATCCTTTTTCTTTCTATTTGGTCTAGATTTGTTGATTTTTTTACCCTTGAAAAAATACATGCGCGATTTGCTTGCTATGCTAGACAGAAAAAAGACGGTGTTGGTGACTATTATAGCAACACTTCTTTTCTTAAGAAATCCAATGACTATTGTCTCACTTCTGATTTATATTGGACTAGGCTTGTTTTTTGCAGCCTATCTTGTCCCAAATTCTGTTAAAAAGGAAGTTTCCTTTTATGGTCATATTTTCCGAGATCTTGTATTGGTCATTGCTACGCTCATTTTCTTTTAGAGAAATCCTATTTTTATGGATGTTATGATGGTAATACTCTTCGAAAATCTCTTCAAACTACGTCAGCTCTATCTGCAACCTCAAAACAGTGTTTT
>NZ_VMMF01000001.1:0-65445 GCF_013277075.1 Streptococcus sp. 959 | reverse complement strand
TACAGTTGACAAAGAGCCGATATATGAAGACTCCCCCTATAGTTTCTAGTGAATGTTTGTTTTTTCACTGTCCACTATAAGGGGAGCTTTTGTAATCAAGTATGAGTTAGATTTCTCTTTTTTGTTTTATTAAACTGCACAGTTTACTTTTCAGTAAAATGAGACATTGTATTTGCCGGATGTTATCCGACATCAATACAATGTTGTTTAAAATGTTGAGACTTTTGCAGATTTTGAGTTTAGTTTCTGTTTACTCACCAAAGAAAAATGGAGGGGTGAATTTTTTCAACTCTTCAAAGCAATGTTGGGCAGCCTCTGCATTTTCACAGATGACAAGACAGGCATCATCGCCACAGAGGGTAGCGATAGCGTCAGGGAAGTTCAAAGCATCAATGATAGAACCAAAGGATTGAGCAAGTCCAGGAAGGGTTTTTAGTAGGACTTGGTTTTGAACTGGGCGCATCAAGACGAGAGCATCTTCCATGTAGATTTCAAGACGTTTTTCCCATTTTGAAATGGAACCAGTATTGAGAACGTAGTAGGAATTATCTTCCTCACGTACCTTTGAGAGATTCATACTTTTAATATCTCTCGAAAGTGTAGCTTGTGTAACTTGAATGTCATTATCAGCAAGAAGAGCTTGTAACTCAGCTTGTGTGTGAATCTTATTTTTCGTTACAAGAGCTCGTATGAGTTGGTGTCGGTGTTCAGATTTATTCATAAAATGTTACTCCTTGTACAAAGTACAGAAAGCGTGGACTGATCGAAATCGTCAGTCGGGCGGTAAGCGGTATTGTCACGTATGATGATTTCAAAGTCAGTAGTATAAAGAACTAGATGGAGAGCGTCTCCCTCTTTTAACTTGTCACTAGTTGGGTTCAGATGACTTGGATATCTATCCGTTCATCTGCATCACTGTTCTTTACTGACAGTGAATCATTTAATTATGGTAGCATTTTGTCACGGCTTCTTGTGAATGTACGCTAAACGGCAATTCACAGAAATTGTCCAACATGTGGTGTGGTAGCGTGTATAATAGAGGGTCACACATGTTGGTTAGGGGTGTTAGTATCATTTGTCCAAGGTTCAGCAGCGGGGGTAGAATAATCTGTTCTTTGGACAGGATTTGATACCAAGTTTATGTTTCGTTAGTCTATTCAAGTGGGGGGATTGATTATAGGAAGGCAAATGGTCACGTAATTAAGCCTTCCTTGGAAAATTTCAATATTGAAAGTCTGATAGCCTATACCTTTTGACTAGGTAGGATAAGAGTAGACTGTTCAAGATCGACAGTCAGGTGGTAGTCGGTATTGTCACGGATGGTGATTTCAAAGTCAGTAGTATAGAGGACTAGACGGAGAGTATCTCCTTCTTTTAACTTGTAAATAGTTGGTTGCAGTTCAAATTGCACCTCCATCCATTCATCTGCATTAATATCCTCTACTAACAGTAAATCATTTCTATTCTGTAAATTGAGGTAACCTTTTGTCACGACTCGTTGTGCATCTGGTCTAAATTGTAATTCACAGAGATTTTCCAGCATATGATAGCGGCCGTTGTCAATGGTTCTAGCACTTAAAACAGCTGGATAAGGTTGTAGGTATTTCTTTTGACCAAGTTCCAGTAGTTGAGCAGATAAGAGCCCCTTGTTTGTACTGGATTTGATACGAAGATTGAGCTGAGCGCGACCGTTCAGGTGGAGATTTTTGGTTACAGGAAGGTCAATGGTAATCTGATTGACTTTTCCTTGATAAAGTTCCGTATTGAAGGTCTGGTAGGTCTTGCCATAACGCTCAAAATCCTTATCTGAGTACTGGTTTTGAATTACTTGCTCTTCTTGACCAAGTGAGAAGGTTTCAAAGTTTTCTTGCCCACCTAAGTTATCAAGTGATAACCAAGTCTGAGGGGTTGTATTGTCCTGCCAAATGACAGTAGGAAGTTGGAAATCTGTTTCCTGTCCCAGTAATTTCTTAGTCAATAAGGCATTCATGGACTCACGGAAGTCAATGGACTGCCAGTTGTTCATATAAACATGGGCACCATTATGGAAAAAGAGGTGCTTGTTGATATGAGCAGGAAGAGCATGGAACATCTGGTAAACATGAAGTGGTTTGACATTCCAATCCTGAGAACCGTGGGTAAAGACAACCTCTGCCTTTACTTTATGGGCATTGAGCAGATAGTTGCGGTCATGCCAAAACTGGTTATAGTCGCCGGTCTTGCGATCCAGTTGTTCCTTTACTTTTTCTAAGTCAGCTTGGTGAGCTTCATTACCTCGGATATAGTCGCCAGCCAAGAGATTTCGTGAGTAGGTTAGTTCAGCAAGGGAGTCAAAGTCCTCACCTGGATAGCCACCTGGACTGGTCACCAGACCGTTTTCACGATAGTAGTTGTACCATGAGGAGATACCAGCTTCGGCGATGATAACCTCTAAGCCATCGATACCTGTAGTAGCAAGACCATTTGACATGGTACCTAGATAGGAAAGTCCAGTTGTGGCTACTTTTCCGTTTGACCAGTCAGCCTTTACTTGACGCTGGCGCGTGTGGTCAGTAAAGGCACGGCAACGGCCATTAAGCCAATCGATGACATTTTTATAAGCCTCAATTTGTTGGTAGTCTCCATTAGTCATGAAACCAGTAGAGTCTTTGGTACCAACACCTGAAACATAGAGATTAGCAAAACCTCGTGGGAGGAAGTAGTCGTTGAGTGTATAACTAGCGTTGATGTGCGTTAGCTTTTCCTCAGCTTCTGACACAAGCTCAGCTTGGCCTTGAGGTTGGACGAGATTTAGTTGAGGTTCTTCTAGCTCAATCTTGTGAGCAGGTTTGACCTCAAGCTGGCCCTCCATCTTGTAGAGAGCCTTGTCGCTCGCCTTGTCATTTGTTCCCTGATGGTAGGGACTAGCTGTCATGATAGCAGGGATCTGTCCATCAAAACGAGGTCGAATGATGCTGACCTTGACTAAGTCAGGTAAACCCTTTTGGTCAGTATCGACACGAGACTCAACGTAGACCACTTCTCGAATGACATCGTGGCTAGAAAAAGTAGCCAAACTCTTACCGTTAAAGTAATGATAGGTATTATCTTCAGGGATAAGACCATCACTTACCAGTTGATCAATCAGGAGATTTCCTTTTTTGGTCCGAGTATTGAGTAACTGATAGAGATTTTCAATCAAGTCACCGTATACGATGGGAAAACCAGTTTCTTTACGGAAAACGTCACTGTCTTCGAAGTCAACCAAATAAGAAAAGCCTAAAAGTTGAAAAGCAACAGTATAAAAAATATCTGCTGTCAGTTCATCTTCTGATTGAAAAAATGTCAGCAGGTCTGTTTTTTTATCAGCTGCTAGGATGGAAAGTGGATAGTTGGTGTCTTGATAAGTGAAAAAGAAACGACTTAGAAAAGACTCCAACATCTTTTTATTTGTTGACTCAGATGGAAAATCAAATCCATACTTTTTTAATTCATATAAAATAGTATCTCTTGGAAGTGATAAATAGCTGAATTGATTAAAGCGCATAAAACCTCCTTGTAAAATAATAATTAAGGTTATTATATCAAAAAAATAGGAGAAAGGGAATTATTAAGTGAGAAAGAAATTAATTAAAGAATAATGAATATTATTTATATGAAAAACAGGTACAACTCTATAGTTCAAAACAAGTTATCATAGTAAATAGATTAACTGGATGTGTCTTTCTATTTTAAAAGATATATTCACTTCTTGGGATAAAAAAGTAAAAAAATTACCGGGTCATTTGATTCTTTAAATGTATTTTTGCTTTTTTCGTTCAAAAAATTTTACTTTAAGGATAAAATAGAGATAGGAGTCATTGCTTTTGTCTTTCTCTTTTTGAAAATGGTATAATATAGTGAGAAGGATAGAGGAGAAGTGTAAATTGATCGCACAACTAGATACAAAAACAGTCTATAGTTTTATGGAGAGTGTCATTTCAATCACCAAGTATGTGAGAGTAGCTAAAGAATTCGGCTACACTCATCTGGCTATAATGGATATTGATAATCTTTATGGTGCTTTTGACTTTCTAGAGGTTACAAAAAAATATGGCATTCATCCTTTATTAGGGCTTGAAATGACTGTATTTGTGGATGCTCAAGAAGTGAATTTGCGCTTTTTAGCTCTATCTAGTGTAGGCTATCAGCAGTTGATGAAACTTTCAACAGCCAAGATGCAGGGGGAGAAAAGTTGGTCAGTTCTATCCCAGTATCTGGAGGATATTGCGGTAATTGTGCCTTATTTTGAAGAGTTTGAGTCGCTCAATCTAGGCTGTGATTACTATATAGGGGTTTACCCAGAAACACTGGCCAGCGAATTTCACCATCCAATCTTGCCCCTTTATCGGGTCAATGCCTTTGAAAGTAGGGATAGAGAAGTTCTGCAAGTCTTAACAGCGATTAAAGAAAATCTACCGCTCAGAGAAGTCCCTTTGCGTTCGCGACAAGATGTCTTTATATCAGCAAGTTCTTTAGAGAAATTATTCCTAGAACGATTTCCGCAAGCCTTAGACAATTTAGAAAAGCTGATTTCAGGCATTTCTTATGATTTGGATACTAGTCTGAAACTGCCTCGTTTTAACCCAGCTAGACCAGCAGTAGAAGAGTTGAGAGAACGCGCTGAGCTTGGGCTTGCTCAGAAGGGGTTGTCTAGTAAAGAATATCAAGACCGTCTAGACCAAGAATTGGCTGTTATTCATGATATGGGCTTTGACGATTATTTCTTGGTTGTCTGGGATTTGCTGCGTTTTGGACGTTCGAATGGCTATTATATGGGTATGGGACGGGGTTCTGCAGTTGGTAGCTTGGTTTCCTATGCCTTAGATATCACAGGGATTGACCCAGTAGAGAAAAATCTGATTTTTGAACGCTTTCTCAATCGTGAACGCTATACTATGCCTGATATTGATATCGATATTCCTGATATTTATCGTCCAGATTTTATCAGATATGTTGGCAATAAATATGGTAGTAAACATGCTGCACAAATCGTTACTTTTTCAACCTTTGGAGCAAAGCAGGCCTTGCGAGATGTTTTGAAACGCTATGGTGTACCAGAGTATGAATTATCTGCAATTACCAAGAAAATCAGTTTTCGTGACAATCTCAAGTCGGCTTATGAGGGTAACCTCCAGTTTCGTCAGCAAATCAATAGTAAGTTAGAATACCAAAAAGCCTTTGAGATTGCCTGCAAGATTGAGGGCTATCCCAGACAAACCTCTGTCCATGCAGCTGGTGTTGTAATCAGTGACCAAGATTTGACCAACTACATTCCTCTAAAGCATGGTGATGAAATTCCACTGACTCAGTATGATGCTCATGGAGTTGAAGCTAGTGGGCTTTTAAAGATGGATTTTCTGGGACTAAGAAATTTGACCTTTGTCCAGAAAATGCAAGAGTTGCTTGCTGAATCAGAAGGTATTCATCTGAAAATAGAAGAAATCGATTTGGAAGACAAAGAAACGCTAGCTCTTTTTGCTTCTGGCAATACAAAAGGTATCTTTCAATTTGAACAACCTGGAGCTATTCGCCTGCTCAAGCGTGTGCAGCCAGTCTGTTTTGAAGATGTCGTAGCAACTACTTCCCTAAATCGACCAGGTGCAAGTGACTACATCAATAATTTTGTGGCAAGAAAGCATGGGCAGGAAGAAGTGACTGTTCTGGATCCAGTACTGGAGGATATTTTGGCTCCAACCTACGGTATCATGCTCTATCAGGAGCAGGTTATGCAGGTTGCTCAGCGTTTTGCTGGATTTAGTCTTGGGAAAGCCGATATTTTGCGCCGAGCTATGGGTAAAAAGGATGCTTCTGCCATGCATGAGATGAGGGCTTCTTTTATTAAAGGTTCATTAAAAGCTGGACATACTGCGGAAAAGGCAGAGCAGGTCTTTGATGTCATGGAGAAGTTTGCAGGTTATGGTTTTAACAGGTCACATGCCTATGCCTACTCAGCCTTGGCCTTCCAGTTGGCATATTTCAAAACGCATTATCCAGCCATCTTTTATCAGGTCATGTTAAATTCTGCCAACAGTGATTACCTAACAGATGCCTTAGAAGCAGGATTTGAAGTAGCGCCTCTGTCAATCAATACTATTCCTTATCACGATAAAATCGCGAACAGGTCCATCTACCTAGGTCTGAAATCGATTAAGGGAGTCAGCAAAGATTTGGCGCTTTGGATCATTGAAAATAGACCCTATTCGAACATTGAAGATTTTGTAGCTAAATTACCTGATAATTATCTGAAACTTCCTTTGCTGGAACCTTTGGTAAAAGTTGGTCTTTTCGATTCATTTGAAAAAAATCGTCAAAAAGTATTCAATAATTTAGATAATCTATTTGAATTTGTGAAAGAGTTGGGAAGCTTGTTTGGTGATACAATTTATAGCTGGCAGGAATCGGAAGATTGGACTGAACAAGAAAAATTCTATATGGAACAAGAGCTTTTAGGGATAGGTGTCAGCAAACATCCCCTACAAACTATTGCAAGTAAAGCTATTTACCCGATTACCCCAATCGGAAATTTGTCAGAAAATAGCTACGCTATTATTTTGGTTGAAGTTCAGAAGATAAAAGTAATTCGTACCAAAAAGGGTGAAAATATGGCTTTCTTACAGGTGGATGATAGCAAGAAAAAATTGGATGTCACTCTCTTTTCAGACTTATATCGTCAGGTTGGGCAGGAAATAAAAGAGGGAGCCTTCTACTATATAAAAGGAAAAATCCAGTCACGTGATGGCCGTCTGCAAATGATTGCACAAGATTTGAAAGAAGCAGTGGCTGAACGATTTTGGATTCAGGTTAAAAATCATGAATATGATAAAGAAATTTCAAACATCTTAGACCAGTATAAAGGCCCAATCCCAGTCATCATAAGGTATGAAGAGGAACAGAAAACAATTGTTTCTTCCCAATATTTTGTGACTAAATCCAATGAATTAGCAGCGAAATTGGATAAAATTGCTATGAAAACGATTTATCACTAAAATTACGGAAAATAGAAGAATTTTCCATTTAAATGTGATATAATCAGTAGGAATGTTAAAAGAAAAAGGAGCATAAACTAAATGAAACGTATTGCTGTTTTGACTAGTGGTGGAGACGCCCCTGGTATGAACGCTGCCATCCGCGCAGTTGTTCGTCAAGCAATTTCAGAAGGAATGGAAGTTTTTGGTATCTATGATGGATATGCTGGAATGGTTGCTGGTGAAATTCATCCCCTAGATGCTGCTTCAGTAGGAGACATCATTTCTCGTGGTGGTACTTTCCTTCACTCAGCTCGTTACCCAGAGTTTGCTCAACTTGAAGGGCAACTTAAAGGGATTGAGCAATTGAAAAAACACGGGATTGAAGGCGTAGTGGTTATCGGTGGTGACGGATCTTACCACGGTGCTATGCGTTTGACTGAACATGGCTTCCCAGCTATCGGTCTTCCAGGTACAATCGATAACGATATCGTTGGTACTGACTTCACAATCGGTTTTGATACTGCGGTTACTACTGCTATGGACGCTATCGATAAGATTCGTGATACATCATCAAGTCACCGTCGTACTTTTGTTATCGAAGTTATGGGACGTAACGCAGGTGATATCGCTCTTTGGGCAGGTATCGCAACTGGTGCTGACGAAATTATCATCCCTGAAGAAGGCTTCAAGATGGAAGATATCGTAGCAAGTATCAAAGCTGGTTATGAGTGTGGTAAAAAACACAATATCATCGTCTTGGCTGAAGGTGTGATGTCAGCGGCTGAATTTGGTCAAAAACTGAAAGAAGCTGGAGATACAAGCGACCTTCGTGTGACAGAACTTGGACATATTCAACGTGGTGGTTCTCCAACTGCGCGTGACCGTGTTTTAGCATCACGTATGGGTGCTCATGCCGTTAAACTTCTTAAAGAAGGTATCGGTGGTGTTGCGGTTGGTATCCGTAATGAGAAAATGGTTGAAAACCCAATTCTTGGAACTGCAGAAGAAGGAGCATTGTTCAGCTTGACTGCAGATGGTAAGATTGTGGTTAACAACCCACACAAGGCTGATCTTGAACTATCTAGCTTGAATAAGAGCTTGTCATAATTTATAATTTAGTTAATAAGACCAAAAAGGTTATATATATAAAGGAGTCACAAAAATCATGAACAAACGTGTAAAAATCGTTGCAACTTTGGGACCTGCGGTAGAAATCCGTGGTGGTAAAAAATTCGGTGATGACGGATACTGGGGTGAAAAACTTGATGTTGAAGCTTCAGCTAAAAACATTGCTAAATTGATTGAAGCTGGTGCTAACACATTCCGTTTCAACTTCTCACACGGTGACCACCAAGAGCAAGGTGACCGTATGGCAACTGTTAAACTTGCTGAAAAACTTGCAGGTAAAAAAGTTGGTTTCCTTCTTGATACAAAAGGACCAGAAATCCGTACTGAATTGTTTGAAGGAGATGCAAAAGAGTACTCTTACACAACTGGTGAAAAAATCCGTGTTGCTACTAAGCAAGGAATCAAATCAACTCGTGATGTGATTGCATTGAACGTTGCTGGTGCTCTTGATATTTATGATGATGTTGAAGTTGGGCGTCAAGTTTTGGTTGACGATGGTAAACTTGGTCTTCGTGTGGTTGCTAAAGATGATGCGGCTCGTGAATTTGAAGTTGAAGTTGAAAACGATGGCGTAATTGCTAAACAAAAAGGTGTTAACATTCCTAACACTAAAATTCCTTTCCCAGCTCTTGCTGAACGTGATAACGATGACATCCGCTTTGGTCTTGAACAAGGTATCAACTTCATCGCGATTTCATTCGTACGTACTGCAAAAGACGTTAACGAAGTTCGTGCAATCTGTAAAGAAACTGGTAACGGACACGTTCAATTGTTCGCTAAAATCGAAAACCAACAAGGTATCGACAACTTGGATGAAATCATTGAAGCTGCTGATGGTATCATGATCGCTCGTGGTGACATGGGTATCGAAGTACCATTTGAAATGGTTCCAGTTTACCAAAAAATGATCATCAAGAAAGTCAATGCTGCAGGTAAAGTTGTTATCACTGCAACAAACATGCTTGAAACAATGACTGAAAAACCACGTGCAACTCGTTCAGAAGTATCAGACGTATTTAACGCTGTTATCGATGGAACTGACGCTACAATGCTTTCAGGTGAGTCTGCAAACGGTAAATACCCACTTGAGTCAGTAACTACAATGGCTACTATCGACAAGAACGCTCAAACTCTTCTTAACGAATACGGACGTTTGAACTCAGATTCATTCGAACGTAACTCTAAGACAGAAGTAATGGCTTCAGCTGTTAAAGATGCTACTAACTCAATGGACATTAAATTGGTTGTAACTCTTACTAAGACTGGACACACTGCACGTTTGATTTCTAAATATCGTCCAAATGCTGACATCTTGGCATTGACATTCGACGAATTTACAGAACGTGGCTTGATGTTGAACTGGGGTGTTATCCCAATGCTGACAGATGCTCCATCATCAACTGACGATATGTTCGAAATTGCTGAACGTAAAGCTGTAGAAGCAGGTCTTGTTGAATCAGGTGATGATATCGTTATCGTTGCTGGTGTACCAGTAGGAGAAGCTGTTCGTACAAATACAATGCGTATCCGTACAGTCCGCTAATCAAAATTGAAAAAGCCTATCATATCAAGCTTATAGCCTGTATGATGGGCTATTTTTTTGTCTATGGGGCACAACTTTTTACTTGCTATTTAATGAGACAGTATCAAGTGAATCAATCACTGCTTGTTTCATGACATTTGTAATGTGAGTATAGATTACAGTTGTTTTTTATGGCTTACACAAGATATGCTGTCTTGTAGAAGCGAACGTAAAACAGATATTAAGTTTAAATACAGAAAAAACAACCCCCTGATGATTCAAGGAGTTGTCTATAGCTAGATTAGTTTTTTGAAGCTGCTTGGAATTCAGGATTTTTCCATGCTTCATCAATGATAGCTTGCAATTCTTTTGCAGATGCTTGCATTTTTTGAGTTTCTGCGTCGTTCAATGGGATGTTTACTGGACGAACGATACCGTGGGCACCAACGATAGCAGGTTGACCGATAAAGACGTTCTCAACTCCATATTGACCTTCTTGGAATACTGAAAGTGGAAGAACAGCATTTTCATCATCAAGGATAGCTTTTGTAATACGAGCAAGGGCTACAGCGATACCGTAGTATGTTGCACCTTTTTTGTTGATGATTGAGTAAGCAGCATCACGAACTGAGATGAAGAGTTCTACAAGGTCCGCTTCATCCAAGTCACGGTTAGCTTGCAACCATTGTTCCAATTTTACACCGGCAACGTTAGCATGTGACCAAACGGCAAACTCAGAGTCACCGTGTTCACCCATGATGTAGGCGTGAACTGAACGTGCATCTACACCAATTTTTTCAGCAAGTGCTTGACGGAAACGAGCTGAGTCAAGTGAAGTACCTGAACCGATAACGCGTTCTTTAGGGAATCCAGAGAATTTCCAAGTTGAATAAGTCAAGACATCTACTGGGTTAGCAGCAACAAGGAAGATACCATTGAAACCTGAAGCAACGACTTGTTCAACGATTGATTTGTTGATAGCAAGGTTTTTACCTACAAGGTCAAGACGAGTTTCACCTGGTTTTTGAGGAGCACCAGCAGTGATAACAACAAGGTCAGCGTCCGCACAGTCTTCGTACTTAGCAGCGTAGATTTTCTTTGGTGAAGTAAATGCAAGCGCGTGGCTAAGGTCTTCAGCATCACCAACAGCTTTTTCAAACAATTGAGGGATTTCAATAATACCAAGTTCTTGTGCAATTCCTTGAGTAACAAGAGCGAAAGCGTAAGATGAACCTACTGCACCATCACCAACAAGGATAACTTTTTTGTGTTGTTTAGTTAGTGTCATTTGTCTAAACATCTCCTTAATTTTATTTAGGGATTTTCCCAGATAAATTCATTCTATCACTTTTAAAAAGCTTTGTCACGAATATGCCTTGCAGATCTTGATGTAAACGTTTTAGTGGGGTAGAAGGCTGAAATATAGGATACAATATGGTATAATATAACTGATTACTAATTGTGAAACGAGGCATTTATTAATGCAGGATAAAAATTTAGTGAATGTCAATCTGACAAAGGAGATGAAGACGAGCTTTATCGATTACGCCATGAGTGTTATCGTAGCGCGGGCGCTTCCTGATGTTCGAGATGGCTTGAAACCTGTTCACCGTCGGATTCTCTATGGAATGAATGAATTAGGTGTTACCCCAGACAAACCTCATAAAAAATCTGCTCGTATTACAGGGGATGTCATGGGTAAATACCACCCACACGGGGATTCCTCTATCTATGAAGCTATGGTTCGTATGGCTCAATGGTGGAGTTACCGTTACATGCTTGTAGATGGGCATGGAAACTTTGGTTCTATGGATGGCGATGGTGCTGCTGCCCAGCGTTATACTGAGGCACGCATGAGTAAGATTGCTCTGGAAATGCTTCGAGATATCAATAAGAATACGGTTGATTTCGTTGATAACTATGATGCCAATGAACGTGAACCCTTGGTCTTGCCTGCACGTTTTCCAAATCTTTTGGTCAATGGAGCAACTGGTATTGCCGTTGGGATGGCTACCAACATTCCTCCTCACAATCTAGGTGAGACCATTGATGCGGTCAAGCTCGTCATGGACAATCCTGAAGTGACTACCAAGGACTTGATGGAAGTCTTGCCTGGTCCAGATTTTCCAACAGGTGCCCTTGTCATGGGGAAATCAGGCATTCATAAGGCTTATGAAACAGGTAAAGGTTCTATTGTCCTCCGTTCTCGTACAGAGATTGAAATGACCAAGACGGGACGTGAGCGCATTGTTGTAACGGAATTTCCTTATATGGTCAATAAAACCAAGGTGCATGAGCATATTGTTCGCTTAGTTCAGGAAAAACGCATTGAGGGGATTACAGCAGTACGTGATGAGTCCAACCGTGAGGGTGTTCGGTTCGTTATTGAAGTTAAACGAGATGCTTCAGCAAATGTTATCCTTAACAACCTCTTCAAGATGACCCAGATGCAAACCAATTTTGGTTTTAATATGTTGGCGATTCAAAATGGGGTTCCGAAGATTTTATCTCTTCGTCAGATTTTGGATGCTTATATCGAACACCAAAAAGAAGTGGTTATTCGTCGGACACGTTTTGATAAGGAAAAAGCGGAAGCGCGTGCGCATATCTTAGAAGGTCTCTTGATCGCACTCGACCATATCGATGAAGTGATTCGTATCATCCGTGCTAGTGAAACTGATGCGGAAGCGCAAGCCGAGTTGATGAGTAAGTTTAAGCTTTCTGAACGTCAAAGTCAGGCGATCCTAGACATGCGTCTTCGTCGTTTGACAGGTTTGGAACGCGATAAGATTCAGTCTGAGTATGATGATCTCTTGGCTTTGATTGCAGATTTGGCGGATATTCTTGCTAAGCCAGAGCGTGTTTCTCAAATCATCAAAGATGAATTGGACGAAGTTAAGCGTAAGTTTGGCGACCAACGTCGTACAGAGTTGATGGTCGGTGAAGTCTTAAGCCTCGAAGATGAGGATCTGATTGAAGAATCAGATGTCTTGATTACGCTTTCTAACAAAGGCTACATCAAACGTCTGGATCAAGCCGAGTTTACTGCTCAAAAACGTGGGGGTCGTGGTGTTCAAGGAACCGGTGTTAAGGATGATGATTTTGTTCGTGAGTTAGTGTCAACTAGCACTCATGATCATCTGCTCTTCTTCACAAATAAAGGTCGAGTCTATCGCCTTAAAGGATATGAAATTCCTGAATATGGCCGTACTGCCAAGGGATTGCCGATTGTCAATCTTTTGAAATTGGATGAAGGCGAAAGTATTCAGACCATCATCAATGTTGAATCTGAACGCAGTGATGAAGCCTATCTCTTCTTCACAACCCGTCATGGTGTCGTGAAGAGAACCAGCGTCAAGGAATTTGCTAACATTCGTCAAAATGGACTTAAAGCACTGAACCTCAAGGATGAAGATGAGTTGATTAATGTCTTGTTGACAGAAGAAGATACGGATATTATCATTGGGACCAAGTTTGGTTATGCAGTTCGCTTTAATCAATCAGCTGTTCGTGGCATGAGTCGTAGCGCCACTGGTGTGAAAGGTGTTAACCTCCGTGATGGAGATACAGTAGTCGGAGCGAGCGTAATTACTGATCAAGATGAAGTTCTTATCATTACTGAAAAAGGATATGGGAAGCGTACAGTTGCGACTGAATATCCAACAAAAGGTCGTGGTGGTAAAGGGATGAAGACGGCTAATGTAGCTGAGAAAAATGGTCCTCTATCAGGTCTTTTAACAGTTAAAGGCGATGAAGATTTGATGATTATCACTGATACGGGTGTCATGATTCGAACCAATGTTGCCAATATTTCACAAACAGGTCGCTCAACTATGGGAGTTAAAGTGATGCGCCTGGATCAAGATGCTAAAATTGTAACCTTTACTACGGTTGCAGCAGCAGAAAAAGAAGAAGTTGGGACAGAAAACGAAACAGAAGGTGAAGCATAATGTCTCATAAAAAGAACAAAAAGAAAACAAATCGTAAAAATTTACTAATCAATATTTTAGCAGGATTTTTGATTCTATTATCAATTGCTTTGATTTTTAATGCTAAACTGCGTGATATGGTTATGGTTTGGAATACTAATAAGTATCAAGTTAGTCAGGTCTCAAAAGAGAAATTAGAAGAAAATCAAGAAACCGAAGGAAATTTTGATTTTGACTCGGTCAAAGCAATCTCTTCTGAAGCTGTTTTAGCTTCTCAATGGGATACTCAAAAATTACCAGTTATTGGTGGAATTGCTATTCCTGAATTAGAAATGAATCTGCCAATTTTTAAAGGATTGAATAACGTAAATCTATATTATGGTGCAGGTACTATGAAGCGAGATCAAGTTATGGGGGAAGGAAATTATAGTCTAGCTAGTCATCATATTTTTGGTGTTGATAATGCTAATAAAATGTTATTCTCTCCTTTGGATAACGCTAAAAATGGTATGAAAATTTATCTAACTGATAAAAATAAAGTTTATACTTATGAAATACGTGAAGTCAAACGTGTTACACCAGATCGTGTTGATGAGGTTGATGATAGAGAAGGGGTCAATGAGATCACATTAGTAACCTGTGAAGACCTTGCCGCTACAGAACGTATTATTGTAAAAGGTGATTTGAAAGAAACAAAAGATTATTCACAGACATCTGATGAAATTCTAACAGCTTTCAATCAACCATATAAACAATTTAGTTAAGATAAGTCAGTGAAAAGATAATATCTGGAGAGGACAATCCATGTCTTCTCCATTTTATATTTAGAGCTATGAAAATTTGTTTATTGCAGTTGTTATAGTATATTGAAATAGAATCTGAACAAATTGATTAAGGAATTTAAAGCAATTTCTATAAATATTTTAGAAGAGATATTGTGCGATTCTAGATTCAATCTAATATAATATTCTGAAAATCAAAAATATTAAGTTTAATGATGTTACTAGTAATCTTACTTGGGTTTTGGAATACTCTCATTGAGGGATGGTGATGATTTTAGCTTTATCCTTAAGAAATGTTTTAAAGACAGATTGAAACAAAGGTGGAGGTTGTTGACTCTTTTTATACCATAACTAATAATACAAAGTGTGTAATCTTAAAGTAGATATAAATAGTTAAATTTTAAAAAAATTATTATTTCTTTACTTTTTATTTTATAATAACAAATATAAAGAGTTAGGGGATGTTTATGAGTTCTTCAGAGTTTATTTCGAAGATAGATTATTCTTGTCATAAGAAAGTCTTTTCAATCAAAGTAAGTTCAAGTATGCGATTCGTTCCATGTTTGCAGGTGCTTTTTTAACCTTTAGTACAGCAGCTGGAGCTATTGGTGCGGATTTATTAAACAGTATTATTCCAAGTAGTGGGTATTTTCTTTTCCCATTTGTTTTTGCTTGGGGACTTGTTTATATCGTTTTTCTAAATGCTGAGTTAGTTACATCCAACATGATGTACCTAACAGCAGGCGCATTTTTAAAAAAGATGGATTGGAAAAAGGCAGTAATCATTTTACTATACTGTACTCTATTTAATCTAATTGGTGCCTTGGTAGCTGGATGGGCCTTTGCCAACTCATCAGCATTTTCTCATCTGACCCATGATAGTTTCCTTCCTAATCTTGTAGCCAAGAAATTGGCGCGTCCAAGTAATTTAGTCCTGATTGAGGGAATTCTTGCCAATGTATTTGTAAATATTGCCATTCTTTCATCTATACTAGTTAAAGATGGTGCCGCCAAACTATGGATTATTTTATCAGCTATTTCCATGTTTGTCTTCCTGTCCAATGAGCATATCGCTGCCAATTTTGCTTCCTTTAGTATTATGAAATTCAGCATGATTGCTGATCAAGTACCTCATTTTGATTTGGTAAATATACTTCGACATTGGGGAGTAACCTTCATTGCTAACTTTATAGGTGGAGGTCTTCTGATTGGTTTACCATATGCTTTTCTCAATAAGAATGAAGATACATATGTTGATTAAGAAGAGTTAGTGTATCAGGGAGAATCAGAACGATTCTCTCTTTTTCTTTTACAAAATAGGCTTGCAGAGAAAATCGTTTTTAAATTGTAACAATAAAATATATTAAATAGGATAAAAGTTATTCCACTCAATCTCTAGATTCTGATAATTAAAAATTCTAAAAGTTTGTTATTAAAGTAATGTAAACGATTTCTAAAATTTTAAAATTTAGAAAAAATACAATTAGGAAAGGCTTTTCATTATATCTATTTTATGTTATAATTATCACAAATAAAAGTTTTAGGAGTTTATTATGGTTTCTTCAGAATTTATCTCAAAGATTGAATTTGCTTGCAAGAAGAAAGAAAGTCTCTATAGCCAAAGCAAATTTAAGTATGCGATTCGTTCTATGTTTGCAGGTGCATTTTTAACCTTCAGTACAGCTGCTGGTGCAGTTGGGGCTGACTTGATTAATAAAATTGCACCAGGTAGTGGACGCTTCCTCTTCCCATTTGTCTTTGCTTGGGGATTGGCCTACATTGTTTTCTTGAATGCCGAGTTGGTAACATCAAACATGATGTTCTTGACTGCTGGTAGTTTCTTGAAAAAAATCTCTTGGAGAAAAACGGCTGAGATTTTACTTTACTGTACCTTGTTTAACCTTATTGGAGCCTTGATAGCAGGTTGGGGATTTGCTCACTCAGCAGCCTATGCACATCTGACACACGATAGCTTTATTTCAGGGGTTGTTGAGATGAAGTTAGGCCGTTCAAATGAATTAGTTTTGCTTGAGGCTATTTTGGCAAATATTTTCGTAAATATTGCGATTCTTTCATTTGTTTTGGTCAAAGATGGTGGTGCCAAACTTTGGCTTGTGTTGTCAGCGATTTACATGTTTGTATTCTTAACAAACGAGCACATTGCGGCGAACTTTGCTTCTTTCGCGATTGTGAAATTCAGTGTTGCTGCTGATTCAATTGCTAACTTCGGTGTTGGAAATATGCTCCGTCACTGGGGAGTAACCTTCATCGGAAACTTTATCGGAGGAGGTCTCTTGATGGGTCTTCCATATGCCTTCCTCAATAAAAACGAAGATACTTATGTAGATTAAGGAAATGAGCACGATTGAATCGTGCTTTTTCGTTTTGTAAGAAGCAATAGCTACTCCTTATATCAAAATATAGAAAAGAGGTATTAGTCAAGATAGGTCGATAGTGCTACAATATCCTTAATGAAACTATATGGAGGTCGCCTTATGACTCGCGATTTTAAATTTGAAACTTTGCAACTACATGCTGGTCAAGTTGTGGATCCAGCTACCAAGTCTCGTGCAGTGCCAATTTATCAGACAACATCCTTCGTTTTTGACGATACGCAGGAAGGTGCTGATCTGTTTGCCTTGAGAAAACCAGGCAATATCTATACTCGTATTACAAATCCTACAACGGCTGCCTTTGAAGAAAGAATCGCTGCTCTTGAAGGTGGTGTCGGAGCGCTAGCAACAGCCTCAGGTATGGCAGCAGTGACTTATACGATTTTGGCTCTTGCTCATGCAGGTGACCATGTTGTAGCAGCATCAACTATTTACGGTGGGACTTTCAATCTCTTGAAAGAAACCCTTCCTCGTTATGGGATCACAACAACCTTTGTCGATGTTGATAATTTGGAGGAAGTAGAAGGAGCGATCAAAGACAATACCAAGCTTGTCTTGATTGAAACCTTGGGGAATCCCTTGATAAACATTCCTGACTTGGAAAAATTGGCTGAGATTGCGCATAAACACCAGATTCCACTAGTTTCGGATAATACCTTTGCCACACCTTACTTGATTAACGTCTTCTCTCACGGTGTAGATATTGCTATTCACTCTGCGACTAAGTTTATCGGTGGGCATGGTACAACTATTGGTGGAGTGATTGTCGACAGCGGTCGTTTTGACTGGGCAGCTTCAGGGAAATTTCCTCAATTTGTTGAGGAAGACCCAAGTTATCATAACTTGAGCTATACTCGTGATGTGGGTGCAGCAGCTTTTATTATCGCTGTCCGTGTTCAATTGCTCCGTGATACAGGGGCGGCCTTGTCGCCATTTAATGCCTTTCTCTTGCTACAAGGACTTGAAACCCTCTCACTTCGTGTGGAACGTCATGTACAAAATGCAGAGAAAATTGTTGATTTCCTTGTCAACCATCCTAAGGTAGAAAAAGTCAACTATCCAAAATTGGCAGATAGTCCTTACCATGCCTTGTCTGAGAAATATTTACCAAAAGGTGTGGGTTCCATCTTTACCTTCCATGTCAAAGGTGGGGAGGCAGAAGCACGCAAGGTAATTGATCATTTAGAAATCTTCTCTGATCTTGCAAACGTGGCAGATGCTAAATCGCTTGTTGTCCATCCAGCCACAACCACTCACGGTCAATTGTCAGAAAAAGACCTAGAAGCAGCAGGTGTCACACCAAACCAAATTCGCTTGTCAATCGGACTTGAAAATGTAGAGGATTTGATTGAAGACTTGCGATTGGCCTTGGAGAAAATTTAAAGTAAAAGAAGATAAACAGTGGGTTTCGACTCACTGTTTTTGATTTTCCCTCAGGCATGATATAATGGTTACAGAAGTCTAGAAAGAGGAATGGTATGAACGAAATCAAATGTCCCAACTGTGGGGAGGTCTTTACAGTGAATGAAAGCCAGTATGCCGAACTTCTGTCCCAAGTAAGAACGGCCGAGTTTGATAAGGAACTACATGATCGGATGAAGCAGGAACTGGCCTTGGCTGAGCAAAAGGCCATGAATGAACAACAGTCTAAACTGGCTCAAAAAGACCAAGAAATTGCTCAATTACAGAGTCAAATCCAAAACTTTGATACAGAGAAAGAACTGGCCAAGAAAGAGGTTGAACAGACAAGCAATCAGGCCTTATTGGCTAAGGACAAGGAAGTACAGGCCTTGGAAAACCAGTTGGCGACCTTGCGTTTGGAGCATGAAAATCAACTGCAAAAGACCCTATCTGACCTAGAAAAAGAACGGGATCAGGTCAAAAATCAGCTCCTATTACAAGAAAAAGAAAACGAGCTTTCTCTTGCTTCTGTTAAGCAAAACTATGAAGCCCAACTTAAAGCAGCTAGTGAACAAGTCGAATTTTACAAGAATTTCAAAGCCCAACAATCTACAAAAGCCATCGGGGAAAGTCTGGAACAGTATGCTGAAAGTGAGTTTAACAAGGTTCGCAGTTTTGCCTTCCCAAATGCCTACTTTGAGAAGGATAACAAGGTCTCTGCGCGTGGGTCTAAAGGAGACTTTATCTTCCGGGAGTGTGATGAAAATGGAGTCGAAATCATTTCCATTATGTTTGAGATGAAGAATGAAGCGGACGGAACAGAGAAGAAGCACAAGAATGCAGATTTTTACAAGGAATT
Source organism: Streptococcus sp. 959 (assembly GCF_013277075.1). Classification (GTDB taxonomy): domain Bacteria; phylum Bacillota; class Bacilli; order Lactobacillales; family Streptococcaceae; genus Streptococcus; species Streptococcus pseudopneumoniae_C. The sequence goes on along the minus strand of NZ_VMMF01000001.1, from coordinate 46,442 downwards.
AGACAAGGACCGTCGGGAGAAGAGCTGTGAATATGCGGTTTTGGTGTCTATGCTTGAGGCTGATAACGACTATTTTAACACCGGGATTGTTGATGTCAGCCATGAGTATGAAAAGATGTATGTGGTTCGTCCTCAGTTCTTTATTCAATTGATTGGTTTATTACGCAATGCGGCGCTTAATTCCCTAAAATACAAGCAAGAGTTGGCACTTGTCCGTGAACAAAATATAGATATTACACATTTTGAGGAAGACTTGGATGCCTTTAAGCTAGCTTTTGCCAAGAACTACAACTCTGCTTCAACTAACTTTAGTAAAGCAATCGATGAAATCGACAAGGCCATCAAACGCATGGAAGAGGTTAAGAAGTTCCTAACCACATCTGAGAATCAACTTCGTCTTGCAAACAACAAGCTGGAAGATGTATCCGTCAAGAAATTGACCCGTAAAAATCCAACCATGAAAGCGAAGTTTGAAGCGTTGAAGGGGGAGTGAGAAAGAAAAATATGAACGGTATTATCAACTTAAAAAAAGAAGCGGGGATGACCTCGCATGATGCGGTTTTTAAACTGCGTAAGATTTTGGGAACCAAGAAAATTGGTCATGGTGGGACCTTGGATCCGGATGTGGTGGGTGTTTTGCCCATTGCGGTTGGCAAGGCGACACGTATGGTCGAGTTTATGCAGGACGAGGGCAAGGTCTATGAAGGGGAAATCACTTTAGGCTATTCCACGACGACTGAGGATGCCAGTGGGGAAGTGGTCGCAGAGACGCCTGTTTTGTCGCCCTTGGATGAAAAACTTATTGATGAAGTGATTGCTAGCTTGACTGGGCTTATCAAACAGATTCCGCCTATGTATTCGGCTGTTAAGGTCAATGGTCGCAAGCTCTATGAGTATGCGCGTGCTGGTCAGGAAGTGGAGCGTCCAGAACGTCAGGTGACCATTTATCAATTTGATCGAACAAGTCCGATTTCTTATGATAGCCATCTTGCACGCTTCACTTTTCGTGTGAAATGTAGCAAAGGAACTTATATTCGTACCTTGTCAGTTGACTTGGGAGAGAAACTTGGTTATGCAGCTCATATGTCACATCTGACTCGTACTAGTGCAGCCGGTTTACAGCTAGAGGATGCTCTTACATTGGAAGAAATTGCTTCAAAAGTGGAGGATGGTCAACTTGACTTTCTCCATCCTCTAGAGATTGGGACGGGGGATCTTGTCAAAGTTTTCCTAAGTCCAGAAGAGGCTACAGAAGTGCGCTTTGGTCGTTTTATAGAGCTAGACAAAACAGACAAAGAACTGGCTGCTTTTGAAGGCGATAAATTGTTAGCAATTTTAGAAAAACGGGACAATCTCTATAAGCCAAGGAAGGTTTTTGGCTAGTCTAACTGAGGTGTAGGGAGTATTGTTCCCTAAGACTATCCGAATCAGACTATAAATTTTGTAAAAAATGTGATAGAATAGACGACGGATAAAAAAACGGAGGATAGCATGCAAAATAGACCAATCATTATCGGAGTGACAGGTGGTTCTGGTGGAGGAAAAACCAGTGTTTCAAGAGCCATTTTATCGCATTTCCCTGATGAAAAGATTTCCATGATTGAGCATGATTCATACTACAAGGATCAGTCTCATTTGACTTTTGAAGAGCGTGTCAAAACCAACTACGACCATCCTTTTGCCTTTGATACAGACTTAATGATTGAGCAAATTAAGGAATTGTTGGCAGGGCGCCCGGTAGATATTCCGACTTATGACTATACAGAGCATACACGAAGCAGCAAGACCTATCGTCAGGAACCTCAAGATGTCTTTATCGTTGAGGGGATTTTGGTCTTAGAGGACAAGCGCCTGCGCGATTTGATGGATATCAAGATTTTTGTGGATACGGATGATGATGTGCGCATTATTCGTCGTATCAAGCGTGATATGGAGGAGCGTGGCCGTAGCCTTGATAGCGTTATTGACCAGTACTTAGGTGTAGTTAAACCTATGTATCACCAGTTTATCGAGCCAACCAAGCGTTATGCTGATATCGTTATTCCTGAAGGGGTCAGCAATACAGTGGCTATTGACCTTTTGACGACCAAGATTGCAAAGATTTTGGAAGAAGCTCGAAACAGCAAATAATCAGATGTGGAGGTCTTGCCTCCTTTTTCTATTTTTCCCTCATAATGGTACATAAATGGAGATTTTTAGGCATATTTTTGGTATAATAATACCCATGAAAGAGCAAGGAAATGAATAGTAGGTGGAGATGGAAAAGTATTTATCGGTAACAACTTTGACCAAGTATCTGAAAATGAAATTCGATAAAGACCCTTACTTGGAACGGGTCTATTTAACTGGTCAAGTTTCCAACTTTCGTAAACGACCTACTCACCAATATTTCTCCCTAAAGGATGACCATGCAGTCATTCAAGCGACTATTTGGTCTGGGATTTATCAGAAATTAGGGTTTGACCTTGAAGAAGGAATGAAGATCAATGTGATTGGGCGTGTACAGGTCTATGAACCAAGTGGTAGCTACTCCATTATCATTGAAAAGGCTGAGCCTGATGGGGTTGGGGCGCTTGCGATTCAGTTTGAACAACTCAAGAAAAAATTGACGGAAGAAGGTCTGTTTCAAGAACGCTTCAAGCAACCTCTTCCCCAATTTTCTAAGCGAATTGGTGTAGTGACAAGTCGTAGTGGAGCCGTTATTCGAGATATTATCACGACCGTCAGCAGACGTTTTCCTGGTGTTGATATTCTCCTCTATCCGACTAAGGTGCAAGGTGATGGAGCCGCGGAGGAAATTTCTCGAAATATTGCGCGTGCTAATCAACGTGACGATTTGGATTTACTGATTATTGGTCGTGGTGGTGGTTCCATCGAGGATCTCTGGGCCTTTAACGAAGAAATTGTGGTACGAGCTATTTTTGAATCTCGTCTGCCAGTTATTTCTAGTGTGGGGCATGAGACGGATGTGACCTTGGCAGATTTTGTAGCGGATCGTCGGGCGGCAACGCCAACAGCTGCAGCTGAACTAGCAACACCTGTGACCAAGTTAGATTTATTAGCTCATTTGCAAAATCAGGAAAAACGGATGGCAACGGCAGTCCGAAATGTCCTATCTAAGAAACAAGAAGCTTTGAAAAAATGCAGTCAGTCTGTTATCTTTAGACAGCCAGAGCGTTTGTATGATGGCTATATGCAACGCTTGGATCAACTGCAACTGCGCTTAAAACAGAGTTTACGTACACGGATTTCTGATAACAAACAAGTCGTCCAAGCAAGGAGGCATCGACTGGTACAATTATCACCTGTTACTAAAATCCAACGCTATCAGGACCGTCTAGGTCAGTTGGACAAGCTCCTCCGTAGCCAAATGGCGTTAGTTTATGACGCCAAGGTTGCTGAAGTGAAGCGACTTTCAGAAGCCTTGTTAATGTTGGATACCAGTCGAATCGTGGCGCGAGGTTATGCTATTGTCAAAAAAGAAGAGTCCGTTGTAGATTCGGTTGAGAGTTTGAAGAAAAAAGACCAAGTGACGCTTTTGATGCGGGATGGTCGAGTAGAATTAGAGGTTAAAGATGTCAAAACAAAAGAAATTTGAGGAAAATCTAGCAGAACTGGAAAGCATTGTCCAAAGTTTGGAAAATGGTGAAATTGCTCTGGAAGATGCGATTGCTGCCTTTCAAAAGGGCATGATCCTGTCAAAAGAGCTCCAAGCGACGCTGGATAAGGCTGAAAAGACCCTAGTCAAGGTCATGCAAGAAGACGGAACAGAAAGTGATTTTGAATGAAGAAGCAAGAAAAATTAGCTCTTGTCGAGTCGGCTTTGGAAGACTTTTATGGAGACCAGCAGTTTGCCTCTAGTTTGCGAGAGTCTGTTCTCTATTCCATTCATGCTGGTGGCAAGCGTATTCGACCTTTTCTCTTGTTAGAAGTTCTGGAAGCCTTGCAGGTCGCTATTAAACCAGCACATGCGCAGGTGGCTGCGGCCTTGGAAATGATTCATACAGGGAGCTTGATTCACGATGATCTTCCAGCTATGGATGATGATGATTACCGTCGGGGACGATTGACCAATCACAAGAAATTTGGCGAAGCAATGGCCATTTTGGCTGGAGATGCTTTATTCCTAGATCCTTACGCCTTGATAGCGCAGGCAGATTTGCCAAGTCAGATCAAGGTGGACTTGATTGCTAACTTATCGCTTGCTTCAGGAAGTCTGGGCATGGTAGCAGGGCAGGTTTTGGACATGGAGGGTGAACACCAGCATTTATCTTTGGAAGAACTTCAGACCATTCATGCGAATAAGACTGGAAAATTACTAGCTTATCCCTTCCAAGCAGCTGCCATCATTGCTGAATTGTCACCTGAAATACAGGCAAAACTCAAAACTGTTGGCGAATTAATAGGACTTGCTTTTCAAGTTCGAGACGATGTGCTTGATGTGACAGCTAGTTTTGAGGAGATCGGCAAGACACCACAAAAGGATTTGCAGGCTGAAAAGTCAACCTATCCAGCCTTGTTGGGATTGGAAGAGGCTGTTGCCTTTTGTAACCAAACTCTTGATCAAGCCGAGGCTAAATTAGAAGAAATTGCCCAGCAAGTTCCCTTTGAAATAGAATCAATTATAAGTGTAGTAGAAAGTTTGAGAATCAATGGCTAAGGAAAGAGTGGATGTACTAGCTTATAAACAGGGCTTGTTTGAAACGCGAGAACAGGCCAAGCGCGGTGTCATGGCTGGACTAGTCGTAGCAGTACTGAATGGAGAACGTTTTGACAAACCAGGAGAGAAAATCTCTGACGACACCGAGCTAAAACTCAAGGGCGAGAAACTCAAGTATGTCAGCCGTGGTGGCTTGAAATTGGAAAAGGCCTTGCAGGTCTTTGACTTGTCAGTAGAAGGGGCTACAACGATTGATATCGGTGCTTCTACTGGAGGTTTTACTGATGTTATGCTACAGAATGGTGCTGAGTTGGTCTTTGCAGTTGATGTTGGTACCAATCAGTTGGCTTGGAAACTACGCCAAGACCCACGAGTGGTCAGCATGGAGCAGTTCAATTTCCGTTATGCAGAAAAGACTGACTTTGAAAAGGAACCGTGCTTTGCCAGTATTGATGTGAGTTTTATTTCCCTCAGCCTGATTTTGCCAGCCTTGCACCGAGTCTTGGCTGACCACGGTCAGGTTGTGGCTCTAGTTAAGCCTCAGTTTGAGGCGGGACGTGAGCAGATTGGAAAAAATGGAATTATTCGAGATGCTAAGGTTCATCAGAATGTCCTTGAATCTGTCACATCTATGGCAGTAGAGGAAGGTTTTGCAGTCCTTGGTTTGGACTTTTCTCCTATCCAAGGTGGACATGGCAATATTGAATTTTTAGCTTATTTGAAAAAAGAAGAGTCAGCAAGCAATCAGGTTCTTGCTGAGATTGAAGAAGTAGTAGAGAGGGCGCATAGTCAATTTAAAAATGAATAAAAAAGAGAGACTTGAAAAAATTAGACGATTTGTGACAGATTATCAAATCGGCACGCAAGAAGAAATCGTAGAACATTTGAAAGAGGCGGGCATCACTGCCACTCAGGCAACTGTATCCCGAGATATCAAAGAATTAGGTATTGTCAAAATTCCTTTGAGAGACAATACTTATGTCTATGAATTGCCTAAATCAATCGTAAAAAGTTTGCAATTGGCTGAAGACAATATCGAATCTGCTGAATTGATGGAAAAGATGATCAATCTCCAGGTTATCCCAGGAAATACTGCTTTTGTAAAAGCTCAGTTAATCGAGACTTTTGCGGACAAGATTTTCAGCTGTTTGGCTGATGATAGCTCGATTTTAGTCATTGCCAGAAGTGAAAGTCTAGCTGAGGAAATCTTTGAACAAGTAAAAAATTGGTAGGTCTATATGTTACTTGAAATTTCGATAAAAAACTTTGCCATTATTGAGGCTATTTCTCTCAATTTTGAAAAGGGAATGACTGTCCTGACTGGTGAAACAGGTGCAGGGAAGTCGATTATCATTGATGCCATGAATATGATGTTGGGAGCTCGTGCGACGACAGATGTTATTCGTCATGGTGCACCAAAGGCAGAGATTGAGGGGCTTTTCTCAGTTGAAAATAGTCGCCTTTTACAGGAAATTTTTGATGAGCAAGGTTTGGAATTGGGTGATGAAATTATCATCCGTCGGGAAATCTTGCAAAATGGTCGGAGTATCAGCCGTGTGAATGGTCAGATGGTTAATCTGTCGGTTTTGCGTGCTATTGGGCAACATCTTGTAGATATTCATGGTCAGCATGACCAAGAAGAATTAATGCGTCCTCAACTGCACATCCAGATGTTGGATGAATTTGGCGATGCAGCTTTTTGGGACTTGAAAGAAACCTACCAGACGAGTTTTGATGCCTATCGAAAAATGCGCAAGCAGGTTCTGGAAGTCAAGAAAAACCAACAGGAACACAAGGCTCGTATTGAAATGTTGGAATTTCAAATGGCAGAGATTGAGGCAGCAAACTTGCAGGCTGGAGAAGACTTGGCTCTCAATCAAGAGCGAGATAAACTCCTTAACCATAAAAATATTGCAGATACGCTGACCAATGCCTATAGTATGTTGGACAATGAAGACTTTTCAAGTTTGGCCAATGTTCGTTCGGCTATGAATGACATGGAAAGTGTTGAAGAGTATGACCCTGAATACCGTGAAATTTCAAGCTCTCTATCTGAGACTTACTATGTCTTAGAAGATATCAGCAAACGTCTGGAAGCTATTATTGAGGATCTTGATTTTGATGGTAATCGCCTTATGCAGGTCGAGAATCGTTTGGATCTCCTTCATACTATTACCCGTAAGTATGGTGGGACTGTAGATGATGTTTTGCTGTATTTTGCCAAGATTACGGATGAATACAATCTCTTGACAGGCAATAACCTTTCGTCTGAAGACATGGAAGCAGAGCTTAAGAAATTGGAAGTCAATCTTGTCGACTTGGCAGGACAGCTTGCATCTGCTCGTCATGATTTGGCTCAGCAATTAGAATCTGAGATTAAACAAGAACTACAGGATCTGTATATGGAAAAAGCCCAGTTTCAAGTTCGTTTTAGCAAGGGCAAATTCAGCCGTGAGGGAAATGAAATGGTTGAGTTTTACATTTCAACCAACCCTGGCGAAGATTTTAAACCCTTGGTCAAGGTTGCATCTGGTGGGGAATTATCTCGTCTCATGCTAGCCATTAAATCTGCCTTTTCACGTAAAGAAGGTAAGACTAGCATTGTCTTTGATGAAGTGGATACGGGAGTTTCAGGTCGTGTAGCTCAGGCTATTGCGCAGAAGATTCACAAGATTGGCCAGCATGGCCAGGTCCTTGCTATTTCTCATTTGCCACAAGTGATTGCGATTGCGGATTATCAATTCTTTATTGAGAAGATTAGCAATGAGCATTCAACGGTTTCGACTGTTCGTCTCTTGACGGTTGAAGAGCGCGTGGAAGAAGTTGCCAAGATGTTGGCAGGTGATGATGTGACGGAAGCAGCCCTGACGCAAGCCAGAGAATTGTTGAGAAACAGGGAGAAATAAGATGACAGACTATTATGTAATTGGAGATGTTCACGGAAAAGCTGGGATGCTAGAAGACCTTCTCAAAACCTGGGATGGTCAGACCAAGTTGCTCTTTTTAGGGGATTTGATTGACCGAGGTGAGGATAGTCGCCGTGTTCTAGAGATGGTTAAGGACTTAGTTGATAATAAAGGGGCAATCTGTTTGTCAGGAAATCACGAGTATATGTTTTTGACTTGGCTCGATGACCCAGAAGAAAGCTATGACCACTATCGTCGCAATGGTGGAGATACAACCATTAACTCTATCCTAGGTCGTCCCTTGGATGCACCAGTTGATGGAGTAGAAGATGCCAAGCGTGTTGCCACTGAAGCAGCAGATTTGGTCGAATTTATTCGTCAAATGCCATTTGTGGTAGAGACAGACAAGTATATCTTTGTTCACGCAGGTATTGACTTGACCTTGGATGACTGGCATGAAACAACAGATTATAAAAAAGTCTGGCTTAGAAAACCATTCCACGAAGCCGAAAATCATACTGGAAAAATCATTGTCTTTGGTCATACACCAGTCTATGGTTTGTTAAAGCAAGAGCGAGGTACAGCTGAGCTTTGGACTACAGAAGATGGCAAGATTGGCATGGACGGAGGAGCTGTCTATGGTGGTGTCCTTCATGGAATTGTCTTTACTGACCAAGGAATGACAGAACATCACTTTATTGAAAATGACGGCTTTGTCGCTGAAGATTAGTACTCCTAGCAGGGTATGGTCTTGTCAAAATATCAAAAACAATTTATAATAAATAGATACCCTGAAAGGAAGAGAATCATGAACTTAGAAGAATTGAAAAAACGACAGGAGAAGATTCGTAACTTCTCTATTATCGCTCATATTGACCACGGGAAATCAACTCTAGCAGACCGCATTTTGGAAAAAACAGAGACAGTTTCCAGTCGTGAAATGCAAGCTCAGCTTTTAGACAGCATGGATCTAGAGCGAGAACGTGGGATTACCATTAAACTCAATGCCATTGAGCTCAATTATACTGCAAAAGATGGAGAAACTTATATTTTCCACTTGATTGACACGCCAGGGCACGTTGACTTTACCTATGAAGTTTCACGTTCGCTAGCTGCCTGCGAGGGTGCTATTTTGGTGGTTGATGCTGCCCAAGGAATTGAGGCTCAAACCCTTGCCAATGTTTATCTGGCCTTGGACAATGATTTGGAAATCATGCCAGTCATTAACAAGATTGATCTGCCAGCTGCAGATCCTGAGCGCGTGCGTACAGAGATTGAAGATGTCATTGGTCTAGATGCCAGTGAAGCTGTCTCAGCATCAGCAAAAGCTGGTATCGGTATCGAAGAAATTCTTGAGCAAATCGTAGAAAAAGTGCCAGCGCCAACAGGTGATGTGACGGCGCCACTCAAAGCCTTGATTTTTGACTCTGTTTATGATGCTTACCGTGGGGTTATCCTCCAAGTGCGTGTTATGGATGGAGTGGTTAAACCTGGTGATAAGATTCAGCTTATGAGCAATGGCAAGACTTTTGATGTTACGGAAGTTGGTATTTTCACACCAAAAGCAGTTGGTCGTGATTTCCTTGCGACTGGTGATGTTGGTTATATTGCAGCGTCTATTAAGACAGTTCAGGATACGCGTGTGGGGGATACCGTTACCTTGGCAACCAACCCTGCGGCAGAACCATTACATGGTTACAAGCAGATGAATCCTATGGTCTTTGCGGGTCTATATCCTATCGAGTCAAACAAGTATAATGACCTTCGTGAAGCACTTGAAAAATTGCAACTGAATGATGCCAGCTTGCAGTTTGAACCAGAAACATCTCAGGCACTTGGATTTGGTTTCCGTTGTGGTTTCCTTGGGCTTCTCCATATGGATGTTATCCAGGAACGTTTGGAACGTGAGTTCAACATCGACCTCATCATGACAGCTCCGTCTGTTATTTACAAAGTTAATTTGACCGATGGTGAGTCTATGGACGTCTCTAACCCATCTGAATTTCCAGACCCAACTAAGATTGCAACCATTGAAGAGCCTTATGTTAAAGCTCAAATCATGGTACCGCAGGAGTTTGTCGGAGCAGTAATGGAATTGGCTCAGCGCAAGCGTGGGGACTTTGTGACTATGGATTATATTGATGACAATCGTGTTAATGTTATCTATCAAATTCCTCTTGCTGAAATCGTCTTTGACTTCTTTGATAAACTTAAATCTTCGACACGTGGTTATGCAAGCTTTGACTATGAATTGTCAGAGTACCGCCCATCTAAACTAGTCAAAATGGATATCCTTCTCAATGGAGACAAGGTTGATGCCCTCAGCTTTATCGTTCACAAGGACTTTGCCTACGAACGTGGGAAACTCATCGTTGATAAGCTCAAGAAAATCATCCCTCGTCAACAATTTGAGGTGCCAATTCAAGCAGCAATTGGACACAAGATTGTGGCTCGTACAGATATCAAGGCCCTTCGTAAGAATGTACTTGCCAAGTGTTACGGTGGTGACGTTTCTCGTAAACGCAAACTCCTTGAAAAACAAAAAGCTGGTAAGAAACGTATGAAAGCTATCGGATCAGTAGAAGTACCACAAGAAGCCTTCCTCAGCGTCTTGAGTATGGATGAAGAATAAGTTGTCAGAATTATTTTTCCTTGTTTACAGGAAATTTATATAAGAATCAATAGTAAAGCAGGCTTAAATGGTCTGCTTTTTTAGGTTCTGGAACGCAATAAATGTTTTGGATGTTTGTTTAATTGTTTGTTTTTTATATAACAAACTATAAAAACAACAAAAATATAAAAAAAGAGACAAAAAAAGAACAGAAAAATATTGACAACGATTTCATATAGTGTTATACTTATAGCATAAAGTTAATGGAAAGAAGGGAAAACCTTATGGGATTAGATCATTTCTTTGACAAAAACCTTGTGTTTTGCTTAGAAGCGGATAATCAAGAACAACTATTTGATCAGGTAGCTACCTTATTGGAAGAACGAGAAATCGTGACTCCAACCTATCGCGAAGCCTTGATCACGCGTGAAAAGTCATTTCCAACTGGCTTAGATATGGAATTTTTGGGTAAGGATTTGCCGAATGTTGCTATTCCTCATACAGATATTGTTCATAATCTAGCTGAAAAAGTTGTAGTGGTTCGATTAGAAAAACCAGTGACTTTCCACAATATGATTGCACCAGATAAGGAAGTAGAGGTATCCTTGCTCTTCTTTATCATTAATAACTCAAGTTCAAGTCAAACCAACATTCTTGCTCAGTTGATGGACTTCTTTACTGGAAATGGTCATCTTGAAGACCTATCAAAAATTTCAGAACCAGAAGCTCTCTATGCTTATATAGCTGAAGCAACCGCTTAATCTTGTCAATTAAAAATATTAAATCGGAGGAAATCCATATGATTAAAATTCTTGCTGCCTGCGGTGCAGGTGTTAACTCAAGCCACCAAATTAAAAGTGCTCTTGAAGAAGAACTTTCAAACCGCGGTTTTGATGTTCACTGTGATGCGGTCATGGTCAAAGATGTTAATGAAGATCTTATCAAAGGTTATGACATCTTCACACCAATTGCTGCGACAGACCTTGGTTTTGACCCAGGTATTCCAGTTATCGAAGCTGGACCAATCTTATTCCGTATCCCAGCTATGAGTGCTCCAGTATTTGACAATATTGAAGCAGCCATTAAAGAACACGGGTTAAGCTAATTTTAATTTGTTAACATTCATATAACATAAAAAGGGAGGAACTATTATGGATGTCATTATCGAACTAGCCAATAAGCTGTTCAAACCTATCTTGGATATGGGTGGACCGATCATCATGTTGATCATTTTGACAGTATTGGCTCTACTTTTTGGAGTGAAATTCTCCAAAGCGCTTGAAGGTGGTATCAAACTTGCCATCGCTCTTACTGGTATCGGTGCTATCATCGGTATGCTAAATGGTGCTTTCTCAGCATCACTTGCAAAATTCGTTGAAAATACTGGTATTCAATTGAACATCACCGACGTTGGTTGGGCACCGCTTGCTACAATCACTTGGGGATCTGCTTGGACACTTTACTTCTTGCTCATCATGTTGATTGTCAACGTAGTGATGCTTGCTATGAAGAAAACTGATACACTTGACGTTGATATCTTCGATATCTGGCACTTGTCTATCACAGGTCTTTTGATTAAATGGTATGCAGACAACAATGGCGTTAGCCAAGGAGTTTCACTCTTCATTGCGACTGCAGCAGTTGTTCTTGTTGGGGTTCTTAAAATTATCAACTCTGATTTGATGAAACCTACATTCGACGATCTTCTTAACGCACCAAGTTCATCACCAATGACTTCAACTCACATGAACTACATGATGAACCCAGTTATCATGGTTTTGGATAAGATTTTTGAAAAATTCTTCCCAGGTCTTGATAAATATGACTTTGATGCTGCTAAATTGAACAAGAAAATCGGTTTCTGGGGATCTAAATTCTTCATCGGTTTCATCCTTGGTATCGTCATCGGTTTGATGGGTACTCCACATCCAGTTGCTGGCGTAGAAGATGCATCAAACTGGCAATTAGTTATTAAAGGTTGGTTGTCTCTTGGTTTGACAGCTGGTGTGTCTTTGGAACTCTTCTCACTTATCGGTTCATGGTTCATCGCTGCCGTAGAGCCACTTTCACAAGGTATTACAAACGTTGCTACTAAACGTCTTCAAGGACGTAAATTCAACATCGGTCTTGACTGGCCTTTCATCGCTGGTCGTGCTGAAGTTTGGGCTTGTGCAAACGTACTTGCACCAATTATGTTGGTTGAAGCTGTGCTTCTTTCAAAAGTCGGAAATGGTATCTTGCCACTTGCAGGTATCATCGCTATGGGTGTTACTCCAGCTCTCTTGGTTGTAACACGTGGTAAATTGCTCCGCATGATCATCTTTGGAACACTCTTGTTGCCACTCTTCCTTCTTTCAGGTACACTTATTGCACCATTTGCAACAGAACTTGCTAAAGGTGTAGGTGCCTTCCCAGCTGGTGTGAGCCAAACTCAATTGATTACTCACTCAACTCTTGAAGGACCAATTGAAAAACTTCTTGGTTGGACAATTGGTAACACTACAACAGGTGATATCAAAGCAATCCTTGGTGCTGTAGTCTTCCTTGTATTCTATATCGGTATCTTTGCTTGGTACAGAAAACAAATGATCAAACGTAACGAAGAGTACGCAGCGAAAGCAAAATAATGCACTCCTATAAAATGTAAATTGTTAAAGCTAGGTTGTTATTTTCCTGATAGGAGTGACAGCCTAGTTTTTTATAAACTATCAAGAAATCGGAGAAAATAATGGTAATTGAATTAAAATCAGAACAATTAAGTGTTCAATTTAACAGTTTTGGCGGGGCTCTTTCTTCTATAAAAGATGCTGAAGGTCTTGAGTATTTGTGGCAAGGGGATGCCACTTATTGGAGTGGACAAGCTCCTGTTCTATTCCCCATTTGTGGTTCATTGAGGGATGATACAGCCCTCTATATAGATGAGAAGGGACAAGAAAGTAAAGGGAGCATTCCTCGTCATGGTTTGGTTCGTAAGAAAGAATTTGAATTAGTTGAACAGACAGACAAGAGTGTAACTTTTGCAATTGAAGACGATGAGAATAGCTATCAGAACTACCCTTATCATTTCCGCCTAGAAATCACTTATATCCTTACTGGTAAGACAGTACGGACTCAATACAAGATTTTCAATAAAGAAACTAGCAAGGTCATGCCTTACTTTATTGGTGGACATCCAGGCTTTAATTGTCCTCTACTTGATGATGAAGTCTATGAAGACTACTATTTAGAGTTTGAGAAAGAAGAGACTTGCTCTGTTCCACGCCCTTTCCCAGAAACAGGTATGTTGGATTTCCAAGATAGAAGTCCATGGTTAGAAGGTCAAAAAGAATTAGACCTCAGCTATGATCTTTTCAGTACAGATGCAGTCACCTTAGATGAATTGCAATCTAGAACAATTGCCCTTCGTTCTCGTAAACATGATAAAGGGTTGAAAGTGCACTTTGCAGAGTTCTCAAATCTCATTATCTGGTCAACTTTGAATAAGGGACCTTTCATTGCTTTTGAACCATGGTCAGGTTTGTCAACATCTCTTGAAGAAGGAGATCATCTAGAAGATAAGAAGAATGTTCGTCTCCTAGAACCTGGTCAAGTGGATCAAATTGGTTTTGATATCGAAATTTTTTAGTTAAAAAAACACAAAAACAAACATTAACTGTTGACTTTTTCGGTAAATAGGAGTATATTATGTTTGTAAACAACAAATGATGTTTGTAACAAACAAATAATCGCTTGTTATATTTTCTTTCGTGGAGAAGGATTATTTCTAGGAAACTGGTTTCCTAAACTTGAATAAGGTGTCATTCATCTCATTCAATCCAATTTGTCAATAAACTGCTAGAAAGCTTTTTGTAGCTAAACTGCTAACTATAAAAGGTTTTACTAGCCTAGAAAAATAAAAAGGAGTATACAATATGTCTATTGTTATCGGTGCAGATGCTGCAGGTTTGAGATTGAAAGAAGTTGTGAAAGACTTCTTGGAAAAAGAAAACTTCCACGTTGTGGATGTTACAGCTGAAGGTCAAGACTTTGTTGATGTGACTCTTGCTGTTGCTGCAGAAGTAAACAAAGAAGAACAAAACCTTGGTATCGTGATTGATGCTTATGGAGCTGGTCCATTTATGGTCGCAACTAAGATCAAAGGAATGGTTGCTGCAGAAGTATCTGACGAACGTTCAGCTTATATGACTCGTGGACACAACAACTCACGTATGATCACTATGGGTGCACAACTTGTTGGTGATGAATTGGCTAAAAACATTGCTAAAGGATTTGTTAACGGTAAATACGACGGTGGTCGTCACCAAATTCGTGTTGATATGTTGAACAAAATGTGCTAATTAGATTACAGTAAGAAAGGTAAGTTAAAAATGAGAATTGCAATTGGATGTGACCACATCGTAACAGATGAAAAAATGGCGGTTTCAGAATTTTTGAAATCAAAAGGATATGAAGTCATTGACTTTGGTACTTATGACCACACACGTACTCACTACCCAATCTTTGGTAAAAAAGTTGGTGAAGCTGTAACTAGCGGTCAAGCTGATCTTGGAGTATGTATCTGTGGTACTGGTGTTGGTATCAACAACGCTGTAAATAAAGTTCCAGGTGTCCGTTCTGCCTTGGTTCGTGATATGACAACAGCTCTTTATGCTAAAGAAGAATTGAACGCCAACGTTATCGGTTTTGGTGGTAAGATTACTGGTGAATTGCTCATGTGTGACATCATCGAAGCTTTCATCCATGCTGAATACAAACCATCTGAAGAAAACAAAAAATTGATTGCGAAAATTGAACACGTTGAAAGTCACAATGCTCAACAAACAGACGCAAACTTCTTCACTGAATTCCTTGAAAAATGGGATCGCGGAGAATACCACGACTAAGAGGTGACCTATGATTTTAACAGTCACAATGAACCCATCCATCGATATTTCCTATCCTTTGGATGAGTTGAAGATTGATACTGTCAATCGTGTGGTGGATGTAACCAAAACTGCTGGTGGTAAAGGACTAAACGTTACTCGAGTACTTTCAGAATTTGGGGATTCTGTTCTTGCTACTGGTTTAGTTGGTGGCAAACTTGGTGAGTTTTTGGTTGAAAATATCGATGATAACGTTAAGAAAGATTTCTTCTCTATTCAGGGAGAAACTCGTAACTGTATCGCTATTCTTCACGGAGACAATCAAACAGAAGTTCTTGAAAAAGGTCCTGAAGTATTGGAACAGGAAGGTCAAGACTTTTTGGAACATTTCAAAAAACTCTTGGAGTCAGTTGAAGTAGTAGCTATTTCAGGTAGTCTCCCAGCTGGCCTTCCAGTTGATTACTATGCGAGCTTGGTAGAACTTGCGAATCAAGCTGGCAAACCTGTAGTCTTGGACTGTTCTGGTGCAGCTCTTCAGGCGGTTCTTGAATCATCACATAAACCAACAGTCATCAAACCAAATAATGAGGAATTGTCTCAACTTCTAGGAAGAGAAGTTTCTGAGGATTTAGATGAATTAAAAGAAGTTCTTCAAGAACCTTTGTTTGCAGGTATTGAATGGATTATCGTTTCACTCGGTGCCAACGGTGCCTTTGCTAAACATGGTGATACTTTCTACAAGGTAGATATTCCTAGAATCCAGGTAGTCAACCCTGTCGGATCTGGAGATTCTACTGTGGCAGGGATTTCTTCAGGCCTACTTCATAAAGAATCGGATGCAGAACTACTCATCAAGGCAAATGTCCTTGGTATGCTCAATGCTCAAGAAAAAATGACTGGCCATGTCAACATGGCTAACTATCAAGCTCTATATGATCAATTAATAGTAAAAGAGGTATAAAATGGCTTTAACAGAACAAAAACGTGCACGCTTAGAAAAACTTTCTGATGAAAATGGTATCATCTCAGCTCTTGCATTTGACCAACGTGGTGCTTTGAAACGCCTCATGGCTCAACACCAAACAGAAGAACCAACTGTAGCTCAAATGGAAGAACTGAAAGTCTTGGTTGCAGATGAATTGACTAAATACGCTTCATCTATGCTTCTTGACCCTGAGTATGGACTTCCAGCAACAAAAGCTCTTGATGAAAAGGCTGGTCTTCTCCTTGCTTATGAAAAAACAGGTTATGACACAACAAGCACAAAACGCTTGCCAGACTGCTTGGATGTTTGGTCTGCAAAACGTATTAAAGAAGAAGGTGCAGATGCGGTTAAATTCTTGCTTTACTATGATGTAGATAGCTCAGACGAACTCAACCAAGAAAAACAAGCTTACATCGAACGTATCGGTTCTGAATGTGTGGCTGAAGATATCCCATTCTTCCTTGAAATCCTTGCTTACGATGAAAAAATTGCGGACGCAGGTTCTGTAGAATACGCGAAAGTAAAACCACACAAAGTTATCGGTGCTATGAAAGTCTTCTCAGACCCACGCTTTAACATTGATGTCTTGAAAGTAGAAGTTCCTGTTAACATTAAATATGTTGAGGGATTCGCTGAAGGTGAAGTAGTTTACACACGTGAAGAAGCAGCAGCCTTCTTCAAAGCCCAAGATGAAGCAACTAACTTGCCATACATTTACTTGAGTGCTGGTGTATCAGCTAAACTCTTCCAAGATACTCTTGTATTTGCTCATGAATCAGGTGCAAACTTTAACGGAGTTCTTTGTGGCCGTGCTACATGGGCTGGATCAGTTGAAGCATACATCAAAGATGGTGAAGCAGCAGCTCGCGAATGGCTTCGCACAACTGGATTTGAAAACATTGATGAGCTCAATAAAGTTCTTCAAACAACAGCGACTTCATGGAAAGAACGCGTGTAAGAAGCTCCTCCTAGGTTAGGAACATGAATCTAAAAATTTTTAAAAAAAGTTGTATGTAAAGGTTTACAAAATAACTTACTTGTGCTATACTTAAATCACAAGTTAATACAAGGTGAGTGTTACTAAGTAATATTAGGCATGATCACAGGTGAATTAGAAATCAGATGATTTTCTAGTTCATTTGTGGTCATTTTTTATACTCATATACCTTTAAAATATAAAAGGAGGTTGACATGTATCGAATTCTAAATCCAATGAATCACAATGTCTCGCTTGTCAGAAATGATAAAGGAGAAGAAGTGATTGTAATTGGTAAGGGGATTGCATTTGGAAAGAAGAAGGGAGATTTGATTGCTGAACAGCAGGTTGAGAAAATCTTTCGGATGAAGACCGAAGAGTCAAGAGAAAACTTTATGGCTCTCCTCAAAGATGTTCCTCTAGATTTTATCACAGTGACCTATGAGATCATTGATAAGTTATCAAAGAAATATCATTATCCGATTCAAGAGTATCTCTACGTAACCTTGACAGATCATATTTACTGTTCTTACCAAGCTCTAGCACAAGGAAGGTACAAGGATAGTAATCTGCCAGATATTTCTACCAAGTATCCTGTCGCTTTTCAAATTGCAAATGAGGCTTTTGAAATTTATCGTCAGAAGCTAGCAGATCATTTCCCTGAAGATGAAATTATTCGGATTGCTTATCATTTCATCAATGCCGAAGGTGAGAATGAAGTGGAACTTGTGGAGTCGATTGATAAGAGGAAAGAAATCCTCAGGAATGTTGAAGAAGTGCTAAAGGACTATGCAATTCAACGAACCAAAGAGAATAATCATTTCTATGATCGCTTTATGATACATTTGAATTATTTCCTGGATTATTTAGACAGATCTAGAGATGATAACCAATCACTTCTGGATATGGAAGATCATATTAAGCAATCCTATCCAAAAGCGTTCGAGATTGGTTCCAAGATCTATGATGTGATTACGCAACATACGGGTCTTGATTTGTATAAGAGCGAACGAGTTTATCTAGTTCTACATATCCAACGTTTATTGTCATAAAAATTTAATTAAAAATACATAAGGAGAATTCTATCATGAATAGAGAAGAAGTAACATTGTTAGGTTTTGAAATCGTAGCTTATGCGGGCGATGCTCGTTCAAAACTATTGGAAGCCTTGAAGGCTGCTGAATCTGGTGATTTTGAAAAAGCGGACGCTCTGGTAGAGGAAGCTGGTAGCTGTATTGCAGAGGCTCACCACGCGCAAACAAGTCTATTGACTAAGGAAGCAGCTGGTGAAGATTTGGCTTATAGTGTGACCATGATGCATGGTCAAGATCACTTGATGACAACTATCTTGTTAAAAGATTTGATGCACCACTTAATCGAACTTTATAAGAGAGGAGTTAAATAATGAACAAACTAATTGCATTTATCGAGAAAGGAAAGCCTTTCTTTGAGAAATTATCTCGTAATATCTATCTTCGTGCTATTCGTGATGGTTTCATTGCAGGTATGCCTGTTATTCTCTTCTCAAGTATCTTTATCTTGATTGCCTTTGTACCAAATTCATGGGGCTTTAAATGGTCTGATGATGTTGTTAATCTCCTCATGAAACCTTACAGCTATTCAATGGGTATCTTGGCTTTGTTGGTAGCTGGTACAACAGCTAAGTCATTGACCGACTCAGTAAACCGTAGCATGGAGAAAACCAATCAAATCAACTATATGTCAACACTTTTGGCAGCAATTGTTGGTTTGTTGATGTTGGCAGCTGATCCTATCGAAAATGGTCTAGCTACTGGCTTCTTGGGGACAAAAGGTTTGCTTTCAGCCTTCCTTGCTGCCTTTGTTACCGTAGCCATTTATAAGGTTTGTGTTAAGAACAACGTCACTATTCGTATGCCTGACGAAGTTCCACCAAATATCTCACAAGTCTTTAAAGATGTGATTCCATTCACTCTCTCAGTTGTTTCACTGTATGCTCTTGATTTACTAGCTCGTCATTTTGTTGGTGCAAGCGTAGCTGAATCAATCGGTAAATTCTTTGCACCACTCTTCTCAGCAGCAGACGGCTACCTTGGTATTACCATTATCTTTGGTGCCTTTGCCTTCTTCTGGTTTGTTGGTATCCACGGTCCATCTATCGTTGAGCCTGCTATCGCGGCTATTACCTATGCAAATGCCGAAGTCAACTTGAACCTTCTCCAACAAGGTATGCACGCTGACAAGATTCTTACTTCTGGTACACAAATGTTTATCGTTACCATGGGTGGTACTGGTGCGACACTGGTTGTTCCATTCATGTTCATGTGGTTGACAAAATCGAAACGTAACCGTGCAATCGGTCGTGCTTCAGTAGTTCCAACATTCTTTGGTGTAAATGAACCAATCTTGTTTGGTGCACCACTTGTACTGAACCCAATCTTCTTCATTCCATTTATCTTTGCTCCAATCGCTAACGTATGGATCTTTAAATTCTTTATTGAGACTCTTGGAATGAACTCATTCACTGCTAATTTACCATGGACAACTCCAGCTCCACTAGGTCTAGTTCTTGGAACTAACTTCCAAGTTCTATCATTCATTCTTGCTGCTCTTCTAATCGTGGTTGACGTAGTCATTTACTATCCATTCCTTAAAGTCTATGATGAACAAATTCTAGAAGAAGAGCGTTCAGGTAAGTCTAATGATGAATTGAAAGAAAAAATTGCTGCAAACTTCAACACTGCAAAAGCAGATGCTATTCTTGAAAAAGCTGGTGTAGAAGCAGCACAAAATACAATCACTAAAGAAACAAATGTCTTGGTTCTTTGTGCTGGTGGAGGAACAAGTGGACTTCTTGCAAATGCTTTGAACAAGGCAGCTGCAGAGTACAATGTTCCTGTGAAAGCAGCAGCAGGTGGTTATGGTGCTCACCGTGAAATGTTGCCAGAGTTTGATTTGGTTATCCTTGCCCCTCAAGTAGCTTCTAACTTTGAAGACATGAAAGCAGAAACAGATAAACTCGATATTAAACTTGCTAAGACAGAAGGCGCTCAATACATCAAACTAACTCGTGATGGCAAAGGTGCTCTAGCATTTGTACAAGCTCAATTCGATTAACGATAGGGACTGTGAAACAGTCTCCTCTCGTTACGGAAATCGCTATGGCGAATTCCCTAATTGCCTTGTTAATTCGTCGGTAAAAAGATATCGTTTTTACCTTCTCATGTCACAATTCGGTGACTTGGTACAAGAAGTGAGATGGAGAAGGATAGCTCACTGACTCCTCTCCTCTCACTTTTACTTTATTTAAATCAAGAAATAGGTGAAAAAATGACAAAAACATTACCAAAAGACTTTATTTTCGGTGGCGCAACAGCCGCCTATCAAGCAGAAGGTGCTACACATACTGATGGAAAAGGACCAGTTGCTTGGGATAAATATCTTGAAGATAACTACTGGTACACTGCCGAACCAGCTAGTGATTTTTACAATCGATATCCAGTTGACCTCAAGCTAGCAGAAGAGTATGGTGTCAATGGCATTCGAATTTCTATTGCCTGGTCACGTATTTTCCCGACTGGTTATGGTCAAGTAAATCAGAAAGGTGTTGAGTTTTATCATAATTTATTTGCTGAGTGTCACAAACGTCATGTTGAGCCTTTTGTAACTCTTCATCACTTTGACACGCCAGAAGCTCTCCACTCAAATGGCGACTTCTTAAACCGTGAAAATATTGAACACTTTGTAGACTACGCGGCCTTCTGTTTTGAAGAATTTCCAGAAGTAAACTATTGGACAACATTTAATGAAATTGGGCCAATCGGTGATGGTCAATACTTGGTTGGGAAATTCCCTCCAGGTATTCAGTACGATCTTGCCAAAGTTTTCCAATCGCACCACAATATGATGGTTTCTCATGCACGTGCAGTCAAGCTATATAAAGATAAAGGCTATAAAGGTGAAATTGGTGTTGTTCATGCTCTGCCTACTAAGTATCCTCTAGATCCTGAAAATCCTGCAGATGTTATTGCGGCAGAGTTGGAGGACATTATCCATAATAAATTTATCTTGGATGCAACTTATCTGGGTCACTACTCTGAAAAGACCCTGGCAGGGGTAGAGGCTATCTTGGCTGCCAATGGTGGTAGCTTAGATCTTCGTGAAGAAGATTTCGAAGTATTAGAAGCCGCAAAAGACTTGAATGACTTCCTTGGAATTAATTACTATATGAGTGACTGGATGGAAGCCTTTGATGGAGAAACAGAAATCATCCATAATGGTAAAGGTGAAAAAGGAAGCTCTAAATACCAAATCAAAGGTGTTGGTCGTCGTGTAGCTCCTGATTATGTACCACGTACAGACTGGGATTGGATTATCTACCCTCAAGGTTTGTATGACCAAATCATGCGCGTGAAGAAAGATTATCCTAACTACAAGAAGATTTACATCACTGAAAATGGTCTTGGATATAAAGATGAGTTCGTTGATAACACTGTTTATGATGATGGCCGTATTGATTATGTCAAACAACACTTGGAAGTCTTATCTGATGCTATTGTAGATGGAGCGAATGTAAAAGGTTACTTCATTTGGTCATTAATGGATGTCTTCTCATGGTCAAATGGATATGAGAAACGTTACGGTCTCTTTTATGTAGACTTTGAAACTCAAGAACGTTATCCGAAGAAATCAGCTCACTGGTACAAGAAAGTAGCGGAAACTCAGATTATTGATTAAATTGTTGACAAAAATCCCCACCAATCGGTGGGGATCGTTTTATGGTTTAGAAAGAATAATTTTTGTTTGTTTTGAAAGTTGTTCAAAGGTTTCTTTACTCAGTTTAGAATCTGAAACGATGGTATCAATCTCTGAGATATTGTAGAAGGTGTAAAAATCAAACTTATTGAACTTACTATTATCAGCTAGTAAGTATTTTTTATTGGAATTATTGAGGGCGATACGTTGAGATTCGCCTTCCTCTTCACTAAAGGTCGCAATCGCATTGTCCTTAATACCATTACAGCTAACGAAGGCTTTGGAAAATTGGAGATTGGACAAATTCTGTAAAGTTAGTGTTCCGACAAAGGCTCCAGTGATAGATCGATAGTTTCCACCGATTAAAATCAAATCTGTTAGTTTTCGTTCGTTTAAGATGAGAAAGACTGGTAAACTGTTTGTTACAACACGAATATTATCAATTGGAAGTTCACGAGCAAACGATTCCAATGTTGTTCCTGGCCCAATAAAAATAGTTTCCCCTTCATCGATTAAATGGCCTGCAAAACGGCTAATTTCTTGTTTTTCTGCGATTTGTAAGCTTTGTTTTTCAATATTGGAACGTTCATTATTTAAAATGGAACCTGTGCGAATTTTTTCAGCTCCTCCATGCACTCGAACAAGTAGATCTTTGTCTGCTAACTCTTGCAAGTAGCGTCTAGCAGTCATATCTGATACATCCAAGCGAGTCATGATTTCTTTTACAGTAATAGTTCCCTTTGTATTTACCGTTTCTAGAATATTATCTAGTTTTTCCTGCTTTAACATCCTTATCACCTCTATTTCTATTACTATTTTATCATAAAGTGTTCAATCAATCAATTTAAAAAACAAAAGAAAACAAAAACAAAAATATCATGGTTGTTTTAAACAAACCATGATATTTGTTATCAGTTCTGGGATAATTGAATTAGTCCAAACCGTAGTTGTAGTCATCGTCTTGCATGGCTTCAACTTCGCCAAGAAGGTAACCATTTCCGACTTGAGAGAAGAAGTCGTGGTTGGAAGTTCCTGTTGAAATACCGTTCATAACGATTGGGTTGACATCATCAGCTGAATCTGGGAAGAGTGGATCTTGTCCCAGGTTCATGAGTGCCTTGTTAGCATTGTAGCGAAGGAAGGTTTTGACTTCTTCCGTCCAACCAACACCGTCATAGAGACTCTCTGTATAACCTTCTTCATTCTCGTAAAGAGTGTAGAGCAGGTCGTACATCCAATCCTTGAGTTTTTCTTGCTCTTCTTCAGGCAATTCATTGAAACCGAGCTGGAATTTATAACCAATGTAGGTTCCGTGAACAGACTCATCACGAATGATCAATTTGATAATTTCGGCGACGTTGGCTAGTTTATTGTTCCCAAGATAGTAGAGGGGAGTGAAGAAACCAGAGTAGAAGAGGAAGGTTTCAAGGAAGACACTGGCAACTTTCTTTTCAAGTGGGCTACCGTTGAGGTAGATTTCATTGACAATCTCAGCCTTCTTTTGTAGATAAGGATTGGTATTGGTCCATTCGAAAATCTCTTCAATCTCAGCCTTGGTATTCAGGGTAGAAAAGATTGATGAGTAAGATTTTGCGTGGACAGATTCCATAAATTGAATGTTATTGAAAACAGCTTCTTCATGTGGTGTACGGATGTCTGCGCGAAGGGCTTGAACCCCAGTTTCAGATTGCATAGTGTCGAGAAGGGTTAAACCACCAAAGACTTTTCCAACCAAGTCCTTTTCTACACTTGATAGCTTTCTCCAGTCATCCAAGTCATTTGACAAGGGAATACGTGTATCGAGCCAGAATTGCTCGGTCAACTTTTCCCAAGTTGATTTGTCGATAACATCTTCGATGGCATTCCAGTTAATGGCTTTGTAGTAAGTTTCCATTTGAAATCTCTTTCCGTGTTTAGTATTGCGAACTCACAATTATTTCTATTTTATCATAAATCTAGAGTAGTATCGCACAAAAAGTCGGAAGACCGACTTTTATTTCATAGTATAGATGTTTGTTCCAGCTTAGTTTAGTGTGGTAAATGAATCGCTAATCTGAGAAAATGTAGTTTCCTCAAGCAAAGATTAAATCACACAGCTTTCACATTGGTTGGCACCGACTTCTCCACCATCATCTGTAAAGGTACGGACGTAGTAGATAGACTTGATACCCTTGTTAAAGGCATAGTTACGAAGGATAGACAAGTCACGTGTTGTTTGTTTATTTTCTTTCTTCCATTCGTAAAGACCTTTTGGAATGTCACTACGCATAAAGAGTGTGAGTGAAAGTCCTTGGTCTACGTGCTCAGTTGCAGCGGCGTAAACATCGATGACTTTACGCATATCCATGTCGTAAGCAGAAGTGTAGTAAGGAATGGTTTCTGTTGACAAGCCCGCAGCAGGGTAGTAGATTTTACCAATTTTCTTCTCTTGGCGTTCTTCTATACGTTGTGTAATCGGGTGGATAGAAGCAGAAACGTCATTGATGTAGCTGATAGAACCATTTGGAGCAACAGCTAGACGGTTTTGGTGATAAAGACCATCTGCTTGAACCTTGTCGCGAAGTTCAGCCCAGTCAGCAGCTCTTGGAATAAAGATATCTTTAAAGAGTTCTTTAACACGGTCTGATTTTGGAAGGAATTCGCCAGTTACATACTTGTCAAAGTAGCTTCCGTTAGCATAGTCTGATTTTTCAAAGTTATGGAAGGTAATACCACGTTCACGCGCAATATTGTTTGACTCAACTAAAGTCCAGTAGTTCATAAGCATAAAGTAGATGCTTGTAAATTCAACAGACTCAGGTGATCCATATTCAATCAATTGTTGGGCGAGGTAGCTGTGAAGTCCCATGGCACCAAGACCAAAGGTGTGAGCTTGGCTATTTCCATGGTCGATAGTAGGTACAGCTACGATATGTGAACTATCTGTAACGAAAGTAAGGGCACGAACCATAGCACGGATTGAGCGACCAAAGTCAGGTGAAGTCATCATGTTGACCACGTTGGTTGAACCAAGGTTACATGAAACGTCTGTTCCCATTTGAAGGAATTCTTGAGCATCGTTGATTAAGCTTGGTTCTTGGACTTGAAGAATCTCAGAACACAAGTTACTCATGATAATCTTACCATCAATAGGATTTGCACGGTTAGCCGTATCAATGTTGACGACATAAGGGTAGCCAGACTCTTGTTGCAATTTAGAAATTTCAGTTTCCAAATCACGCGCCTTGATTTTTGTCTTACGGATGTTTGGATTTGCGACCAATTCATCGTATTTTTCAGTAATATCGATGTAGTTAAATGGCACACCGTATTCTTTTTCTACAGAGTAAGGGCTGAAGAGGTACATTTCTTCATTTTTACGAGCCAATTCGTAGAATTTATCTGGTACAACAACACCAAGTGAAAGGGTCTTGACACGCACTTTTTCATCGGCATTTTCTTTCTTAGTCGAAAGGAAGGCGATGATATCTGGGTGGAAGACATTGAGATACACCACTCCAGCACCTTGACGTTGCCCCAATTGGTTAGAGTAAGAGAAGCTGTCTTCAAAAAGCTTCATAACTGGCACAACCCCAGAGGCTGCTCCTTCGTAGCCTTTGATAGGAGCTCCAGCTTCACGAAGGTTGCTGAGGGAAATTCCCACACCACCACCAATACGTGAAAGTTGAAGAGCAGAGTTAATAGAACGTCCAATAGAGTTCATATCATCAGTCACTTGGATCAAGAAACAAGATACCAACTCTCCACGACGAGCACGTCCAGCATTCAAGAAAGAAGGAGTAGCGGGTTGGTAACGTTGGTGGATGATTTCATTGGCAATATCAATTGCAACAGCTTCATTCCCATCTGCGAAATAAAGAGCGTTGAAGAAGACACGGTCTTCCATACTTTCAAGATAGTATTCACCGTCGTTAGTCTTCAAAGCATATTGATTGTAAAATTTATAAGCTGCCATGAAAGACTTGAATTGGAAGTTTTGTTCTTTGATAAATTGATGCAACTCTTCCAAAAACTCTGGACGGTATTTCTTGATAAAGGCTGTTTCGATGTAGTTGTGTTCAATGAGGTAGTTGATTTTATCAGTAATTGAATCAAAAACCATAGTGTTTGGAACTACATTTTCTTTAAAGAAAGCATCCAAGGCTTCCTTATCTTTATGAAGCATGATTTGTCCATTGACAGGACGGTTGATTTCGTTATTAAGACGGAAGTAAGTCACGTCCTCAAGATGTTTTAATCCCATAAAATTTCCCTTATCTAATTACAAAAGAAAGGCTTCTAAGTTAGCCCTAGAAGCAGTTTCTTCTGGATGATGTACTAAGATTATGCTAATTGTTTCAGTTTTCCTGGTTGGAAACCTGAAAAGACTTCAGTTGGTGTTTGGATAACAGGAGCTGCGCTGAAACCGAGCTCTTTAACTTGATCGATGTACTCAGGTTGCTCATCAAGATTGATTTCGCGATAAGCGACATTATTACTGTCCAAGAAACGTTTAGTCATCTTACATTGGACACAGTTGTTTTTAGAATAAACGGTTACCATTGTGTAACTCCTCTTTCAAAATAGATTACTTTCTTAGTATATCAGAAAATAAATTTTTGTCAATGATTTAAAACTAAATATAGTGGTCTATTTTTCTACCTGAGGTCTCAAAACACAATATGTGGTGTTTGTTTTGTAAAATAGTGATGATTATCCTACAAGTAGTTTTTTGGAAAACTATATCCTGTGTTTTGTTATCTAGAATAGAAGATTTTCAGGAAGTTATCTGAAAGGAAATCGAATAAATCCCATAAAATGCTTGAAAAAAATCCTAGAAGATGATATAATACCAAATTGTAAGGGTTATCACATATAACTCAAAAAAGAAAGAACAAAAGGAGAGTCAAACTATGGCTTCTAAAGATTTCCACGTAGTGGCAGAAACAGGTATTCACGCACGTCCAGCAACATTGTTGGTACAAACTGCTAGCAAATTTGCTTCAGATATCACTCTTGAGTACAAAGGTAAATCAGTTAACCTTAAATCAATCATGGGTGTTATGAGTCTTGGTGTTGGCCAAGGTGCTGACGTAACTATCTCAGCTGAAGGTGCAGATGCAGATGACGCTATCGCTGCAATCTCAGAAACAATGGAAAAAGAAGGATTGGCATAAGGAAAATGACAGAAATGCTTAAAGGAATCGCGGCATCTGACGGTGTTGCAGTTGCAAAAGCATATCTACTCGTTCAACCGGATTTGTCATTCGAGACGATTTCAGTCGAAGATACAAACGCAGAAGAGGCTCGTTTGGATGTAGCTCTTGAAGCTTCTCAAAACGAGCTTTCTCTTATCCGTGAGAAAGCTGTAGGTACGCTTGGTGAAGAAGCGGCTCAAGTTTTTGACGCTCATTTGATGGTTCTTTCTGACCCAGAATTGATTGGTCAGATTAAAGAAACAATCCGTGCTAAGAAAGTCAATGCAGAAGCAGGTCTTAAAGAAGTGACTGACATGTTCATCACTATCTTTGAAGGTATGGAAGACAACCCATACATGCAAGAACGTGCAGCGGATATCCGCGACGTGACAAAACGTGTATTGGCAAACCTTCTTGGTAAAAAATTGCCAAACCCAGCTTCTATCAATGAAGAAGTAATCGTAATTGCGCATGACTTGACACCATCTGATACAGCTCAATTGGACAAAAACTTTGTAAAAGCTTTTGTAACAAATATCGGTGGACGTACAAGCCACTCAGCTATCATGGCACGTACACTTGAAATTGCAGCTGTATTGGGAACAAATAACATCACTGAAGTAGTGAAAGATGGTGATATCCTTGCCGTTAACGGAATTACTGGTGAAGTGATTATCAACCCAACAGATGAACAAGCGGCAGAATTTAAAGCAGCTGGTGAAGCTTATGCTAAACAAAAAGCTGAATGGGCCCTTTTGAAAGATGCTCAAACAGTGACTGCTGACGGTAAACACTTCGAGTTGGCTGCTAACATCGGTACTCCAAAAGACGTTGAAGGTGTTAACAACAACGGTGCAGAAGCTGTTGGACTTTACCGTACAGAGTTCTTGTACATGGATTCTCAAGATTTCCCAACAGAAGACGAACAGTATGAAGCATACAAGGCTGTTCTTGAGGGAATGAATGGTAAACCAGTGGTTGTTCGTACAATGGATATTGGTGGAGATAAGGAACTTCCTTACTTCGATATGCCACATGAAATGAACCCATTCCTTGGATTCCGTGCCCTCCGTATCTCTATTTCTGAAACTGGAGATGCAATGTTCCGTACACAGATCCGAGCTCTTCTTCGTGCTTCTGTTCATGGTCAATTGCGTATCATGTTCCCAATGGTTGCCCTTTTGAAAGAATTCCGTGCAGCTAAAGCAGTTTATGAAGAAGAAAAAGCAAACCTTCTTGCTGATGGTGTTGCAGTTGCGGATGACATCCAAGTTGGTATCATGATTGAAATCCCTGCAGCAGCGATGCTTGCAGACCAATTTGCAAAAGAAGTAGACTTCATGTCAATTGGTACAAACGATTTGATCCAATACTCAATGGCAGCAGACCGTATGAACGAGCAAGTTTCATACCTTTACCAACCATATAACCCATCAATCCTTCGCTTGATCAACAACGTTATCAAGGCAGCTCACGCTGAAGGTAAATGGGCTGGTATGTGTGGTGAGATGGCTGGTGACCAAAAAGCTGTTCCACTTCTTGTCGGAATGGGCTTGGATGAGTTCTCTATGTCAGCAACATCAGTACTTCGTACACGTAGCTTGATGAAGAAATTGGATACTGCTAAGATGGAAGAGTACGCTAACCGTGCCCTTACAGAGTGTTCAACAATGGAAGAAGTTCTTGAACTTCAAAAAGAATACGTTAACTTCGATTAATGTCATTAACCTTGTAACCTAGTTGCAAGGTTTTTTTGACGCATTTTAGAAAAGTATAGTCTTGTAAAGTCTACTTTTCAATGGTTCAGAGGCATGGTATAATAGGGGAAAGTAATTAGAATAAGAGAGAAACCATGTCTAAAGAAATTGATATTGAGTATTACCACCAGCTAGCCTTGCAAAAGCAGAAGGAACATCGTAAAGTTTTAGCCAATCTAAAGAAAAAGCCACCAAAAAATCTAGATAAGATAGCCCAGCAGATTCACCAAGAAGTCTTTGCTGAAATTGATTGTACTGCTTGTGCCAACTGTTGCAAGACATTGGGACCTGACTTCAAAGAGGCGGATATCACACGGATTGCTAAGTATTTTAAGATGAAATTACCAGCTTTTGAAGCTGAATTCCTTCAGGTAGACGAAGATGGTGATAAGGTTTTTAAATCCATGCCTTGTCCCTTTCTAGGAGGAGATAATCTCTGTTCCATCTATGATGTTCGTCCCAAGGCCTGTCGAGAGTTCCCCCATACGGACCGTAAAAAGATCCATCAAATCAATCATCTAACGATTAAGAATACCTTGACCTGTCCAGCAGCCTATCTCTTTGTTGAGAAATTAAAGGATAAGTTATAGAGATTTAAAGGATAAAAAATTTCTAATAATAACTAACAATATGAAGGGAGAACTCTGTGCCTAGACCGAAAACAAAAGAGGAGCTAATGCTGGCATCTAAGGAAAACTATGAAAAGCTCAATCGTTTCATCTCCCAACTAAGTGAAGATGAGCTACAGACTCCATTTGATTTTTCAAGAGACCCAAAGAAAAAAGAAGCTCACTGGAAAAGGGATCAAAATATACGAGATGTCTTGATTCATCTTTATGAATGGCATCAGTTACTTTTGACTTGGGTTCATTCTAATCAAAAAGGTCACGAAAGCCCTTTTCTCCCTGAGCTTTATAATTGGAAAACTTATGGAGAAAT
The DNA here is from genome assembly GCF_013277075.1 of Streptococcus sp. 959. GTDB lineage: Bacteria > Bacillota > Bacilli > Lactobacillales > Streptococcaceae > Streptococcus > Streptococcus pseudopneumoniae_C. Next base: position 16,835 of record NZ_VMMF01000001.1, on the reverse strand, counting down.
GAATGTCGCTTTTTGGAAGAAGCACCAGAAAACGTCCTTAGAAGAAGCGACTAGACTCCTAGAACAATCACATAGAGAGGTTTTAGAGTTGATAGAAGTTTTTAGCAATGACGAACTCTTTACCAAAGGTGTCTATAAGTGGACCGGCGGAACAAGTCTAGGTTCCTACTTTGTCAGTAGCACCTCCAGTCACCATGATTGGACTCTGAAAAAACTCAAAGCTCATCGGAAGAATTGTAAGGGTATTCGTTCAAGTGACAATTAAATTCAGGAAAATTTTTCTAAGTTTTGAATAGCTTAGTTCTCCTTTTTTTGAGCTATTATAGCTTTAGAATCCTTCAAAAACTAAAATTTAAGGCAATCAATGGCTTAGAATAGTGCAAAAACATTTAGTTTATAGGGATTCTAGGTCTAGAATTGCACGGATATTAAAGGTTTTTAACCTATTCGATTCTTAGAATGCCTTTATTCTGAGAAATGTTGATGATAAACTGGTTCGAATGGTTTTTTCTGATATAGGATGATAGATAGATGGGTGAGATGATGAAATTATAAAAAGAGAAAGTTAGAAAAGAGTTGGTGTCCCTCTGCTTGGGAGAGCTTGCAGACGTCCTATCTTTTGGGCTCTGTTTTTTTCTATTTTCAAAAATAAGCAGGAAATAAAATCATGATTTCTTGCCCACTTTTTTGTTTATGGATAAATAGAGGGGGTGCAAACACTATATGATAGTCTAATTCCATCAACAAAAATTAGGGTAGAACAAAAATGTTGGGATAAATTCATAAAAGTAAAATTGAATTAGTTTCGAAGTTTTATCTAGCTATATGTTATAATAAGTTTGTTAGTTTGTTTTTAATAGGAGTAGAAATATGGGTTACCCTCACCTTCATCAGGCAGTATATAGTATCACAAAATCTGTATTGGAACAATTAGAAATTGATGACATAGAAGAATTAAAAAAATTTTATAATGGTTATGGAAGTTTTAATTTACCGCATTTTATAAATTTTAATGAAAAAATCTTTTCAGAACGAATCGATTTAGAAGAATTTGCTGAGAATGTAAGAAAGGAGGAAAAAGTTAGTATAGGTAGGGCGTTACTTTCACACAGAACGATTAAAGATAGGACATCAAAAGGTAAAAGCCAGTACAGTGGTTCCATTTTTCATACAGGACACTTACTTGGGTTTATGCTAATTGGTAATTTATCTGGATTTAATTCAAGAAAAACAAATATTGAAAATGTAGTACCTCTAACACCTTGGGCTAACGGTAATGGTTTTAAATTAAACACAGACTATGGAAATTCTCAACGAGTTTATGAGCAATTAATAAAAAATTGCATTACCAAAGCTTCAAATAAATCAGAAATAGATTTTAGAGTATATTATCAGGTTGAGGCGATCTATGATAATGAATCAGAAGATGTACCTCGAGGAATACTACTACAAGCTGTATCAAATAATAAAAAATACTTAAGGGATATACATGTGTTTATTCCTAATGTGAAATATGGGATGAATAGTAGCATTGATTACACGGATTGGAAATTGAATAAATGATTCCTAGTATCTACATAATATGCACCCCCTGTTGAACCTTTGCCCCCCCTTAGAAAGGAATCTTCCAAAATTGTCCTATAAATTTCTACTCTTCGACCTCGACCACACCTTGCTTGATTTTGATGCTGCTGAGGATGTGGCTTTAACGCAACTTCTAAAAGAAGAAGGGGTTACAGATATTCAGGCTTATAAAAACTATTACGTTCCCATGAACAAGGCTCTCTGGAAGGACTTAGAGCAAAAGAAAATCAGTAAACCAGAGCTGGTTAACACGCGCTTTTCTCGTTTATTTGCTCATTTTGGACAGGAAAAAGACGGTAGTTTTCTAGCCCAACGTTACCAATTTTACCTTGCCCAGCAGGGGCAAACTTTTTCAGGCGCTCATGAATTCTTGGATAACCTTATCGAGAGAGATTATGAGCTGTATGCTGCGACAAATGGTATTACTGCCATTCAGACAGGACGTTTGGCTCAATCGGGTCTAGCGCCATATTTCAATCAAGTCTTTATCTCAGAACAGTTGCAAACACAAAAGCCTGATGCTCTCTTTTATGAAAAGATTGGCCAACAGATTGCAGGTTTTAGTAAAGAAAAGACGCTGATGATTGGAGATTCCCTAACCGCCGACATTCGAGGTGGCAATAATGCTGGGATTGACACGATTTGGTACAACCCTCATCACCTCGAAAATCACATACAAGCCCAGCCGACTTACGAAGTCCATTCTTACAAAGACTTGCTGGATTGTTTAGATAAACTGTAAAAAGTGGTTTAGAAAGCCACTTTTTGCTATAATAGAGGCAGTAAAAACGAAGGAGTCGGCTATGGAACACTCGTCTTGGCATGCTTTGATTAAGGAGCAATTACCTGAGGGTTATTTCGGGAAAATCAATCAGTTTATGAATCAGGTCTATGCTCAGGGGACTATTTATCCACCCAAGGAAAAGGTTTTTCAGGCTCTCTTGACAACACCGCTTGAAGAAGTTAAGGTGGTGATTCTAGGGCAAGATCCCTATCACGGGCCAGGTCAAGCGCAGGGCTTGAGTTTTTCTGTACCTGACTCTATCCCAGCTCCGCCATCTTTGCAAAATATCTTGAAAGAATTGTCAGATGATATCGGGGTTAAGAAATCTCATGATTTGACAGCATGGGCTGAGAAAGGAGTCTTGCTTCTTAATGCTTGTTTGACGGTTCCTGCTGGACAGGCCAATGGTCATGCTGGGCAGATATGGGAGCCCTTTACGGATGCTGTAATTCAGGTGGTCAATCAATTAGATAAACCAGTAGTCTTTATACTCTGGGGAGCCTATGCACGTAAGAAGAAGGTCTTGGTTACCAATCCTCACCATCTGATTATCGAATCAGCCCATCCCAGTCCTTTGTCAGTTTATAGAGGATTTTGGGGTTCCAAGCCTTTTTCCAAGGCCAATGCATTCTTAAAAGAAACAGGACAAGAGCCAATCGATTGGCTTAGATAAGGAGAAAATATGCCTCAGTTAGCGACAATTTGCTACATTGATAACGGGAAAGAATTGCTCATGCTCCACCGTAATAAGAAGCCAAATGATGTCCATGAAGGAAAATGGATTGGTGTGGGTGGTAAGCTAGAGAGAGGAGAGACGCCTCAGGAGTGTGCGGTGCGTGAAATCCTCGAAGAAACAGGGCTCAAAGCCAAGCCAGTTTTAAAAGGTGTTATCACTTTCCCTGAATTTACGCCAGATTTAGACTGGTACACTTATGTTTTTAAGGTGACGGAGTTTGAGGGCGACTTGATTGACTGCAATGAGGGAACGCTAGAATGGGTTCCCTATGACGAGGTTTTGAGCAAGCCGACTTGGGAAGGTGACCATACCTTTGTTGAGTGGCTTTTAGAGGATAAACCCTTCTTTTCAGCCAAGTTTGTTTATGATGGGGATAAATTGTTGGATACCCAAGTTGATTTCTATGAATAAAGGAGAAAGCAGATGCTACTAATCAAAAACGGTCGTGTAATGGATCCCAAGTCTGGTTTGGATCAAGTGTGTGATGTCTTAGTTCAAGATGGGGAAATTATCAAAATTGCACCTGAGATTAAAGAAGAAGGAGCAGAACTGATTGACGCTACTGGTCTTGTGGTTGCGCCTGGCTTGGTCGATATTCATGTGCATTTCCGTGAACCTGGTCAGACCCACAAGGAAGATATCCATACGGGTGCCCTAGCAGCCGCTGCAGGTGGTTTTACAACGGTTGTCATGATGGCTAATACTAGTCCAACCATTTCAGACGTGGAGACTTTGCAAGAAGTTCTGGATTCAGCTGCTAAGGAAAAGATTAATGTTAAGACGGTTGCGACCATTACTAAAAACTTTAATGGGCAAGATTTGACTGACTTTAAGGCCCTTTTAGCAGCTGGTGCGGTTGGTTTCTCAGACGACGGTATCCCACTTGAAAGTAGTAAAGTTGTCAAGGAAGCCATGGAAGAAGCCAAAAAGCTTAATACCTTTATTAGTCTTCATGAGGAAGATCCAGGTTTGAACGGTATTCTTGGCTTTAATGAAAATATTGCTAAAGAGCATTTCCATATCTGCGGTGCGACTGGGGTGGCTGAGTATGCTATGATGGCGCGTGATGTCATGATTGCCTATGCAACTAAGGCTCGTGTCCATATTCAGCATTTGTCTAAGGAAGAAAGTGTTAAAGTAGTGGAGTTTGCTCAAGGATTGGGAGCGCAAGTCACAGCAGAAGTAGCGCCACAGCATTTCTCTAAGACAGAAGCACTTCTTTTGACTCAAGGTAGCAATGCTAAGATGAATCCTCCACTTCGTTTGGAATCAGACCGTCGTGCTGTTATTGAAGGTCTTAAATCAGGCGTCATCACAGTTATCGCGACTGACCACGCGCCTCACCATGCAGATGAGAAAAACGTTGAGGATATTGCCAAAGCGCCATCTGGTATGACTGGTTTGGAAACATCTCTTTCTCTCGGATTGACTTATTTGGTCGAAGCTGGGGAATTGACCTTGATGGAATTGCTAGAAAAAATGACCTACAACCCAGCCAAGCTTTACAACTTTGAAGCAGGTTACTTGGCTGAGAATGGTCCAGCGGACATCACTATTTTTGATGCTAAGGCTGATCGCCTTGTGGACTCCCATTTTGCTTCGAAAGCAGCGAATTCACCATTCATCGGTGAAACCTTAAAAGGGCAGGTTAAATATACCATCTGTAAGGGACAAATCGTCTATCAAAACTAGGTGTAAGTCTGCTCTGTAAACAAAAAGAATAGAGAGCATATATGTACCAAACCCATCATTTTAAAGACAAGTTTATCTTATTTTTAAAGATATTTTTCCCTATCCTGATTTATCAATTTGCCAATTATTCTGCCTCCTTTGTTGATACGACTATGACAGGTCAATACAATACCATGGATTTGGCTGGAGTATCAATGGCAACCAGTATCTGGAATCCATTCTTTACCTTTCTAACAGGAATTGTATCAGCCTTGGTACCTATCATTGGTCACCATCTTGGTCGAGGCAAAAAGGAGGAAGTGGCGTCTGATTTTTACCAGTTCATCTATCTGGCCTTGGGTCTATCTGTGGTCTTACTGGGACTGGTACTTTTCTTGGCCCCACCAGTCTTGAATCATATCGGACTAGAGGCACCAGTGGCAGCAGTTGCAGTTCGCTATCTCTGGTTTTTATCTATCGGGATCATCCCCTTGTTGCTCTTTAGTGTCATTCGCTCCTTGCTGGATTCGCTAGGGTTGACTAAAATGTCCATGTACCTCATGCTTTTGTTACTTCCTCTCAATAGTGGATTTAACTACCTTTTGATCTACGGTGCCTTTGGTGTTCCAGAGCTGGGAGGTGCGGGATCTGGTTTAGGTACTTCCTTGGCCTACTGGGTCTTGCTGGGGATTTCTATTCTAGTTTTATTTAAACAGGAGAAGCTCAAAGCCTTGCATCTTGAGAAATACATTCCGCTTAATATGGATAAAATCAAGGAAGGGCTTCGTTTAGGCCTGCCTATTGGGGGAACTGTCTTTGCGGAAGTGGCTATCTTTTCCGTGGTTGGTTTGATTATGGCTAAGTTCTCGTCTTTGATTATCGCTAGTCACCAGTCAGCTATGAACTTTTCAACTCTCATGTACGCCTTTCCTATGAGTATTTCATCGGCTATGGCTATTGTTGTTTCCTATGAAGTGGGAGCCAAGAGATTTGATGATGCGAAAAACTATATTAGTTTAGGAAGATGGACTGCCCTCATTTTTGCAGGTTTTACCTTATCCTTCCTTTACATTTTTAGGGGAAATGTGGCTAATCTTTATGGTAACGACCTAGAATTTATCGATTTGACAGCGCGCTTTTTGACTTACAGTCTCTTCTTCCAGTTGGCAGATACTTTTGCGGCACCGCTTCAGGGAATTTTGCGGGGTTATAAGGATACAGTTATTCCTTTTTACCTTGGTTTGCTTGGTTATTGGGGCGTAGCAATCCCAGTGGCTATGGTATTAGATTCCCTAACAGATTTTGGAGCTTATTCTTATTGGATTGGTTTAATTATTAGTCTGATTGTGAGTGGGGCCCTCTACCGTTGGCGTTTAACTGTGATTATAAAGAGATTTGAATCTTTAGCAAAATCTAAACAATAAAAAGTTTGTGAAAAAATATTCTTTATAAGAAAATCCCTTGTTTTCATTGGGTTTTCTTTTTTATTTTGTGAAATTTTCTTTAGAAAAACTTTGACAGTGCTTTCTAAAAACGGTAAAATAGTAAGGTAAGAAGAAAGTTAGAAAGGCAAGAAGATGTCAACTTTAGATAAAAATCTTTTGCTCGAAATGTTCCGGAAGATGGAAGAAATCCGTCGTATGGACTTAAAAATTGCGCAATTAGTAAAGAAAGGGAAAGTGCCAGGAATGACGCACTTTTCTGTTGGAGAAGAGGCAGCTAACGTAGGTGCTATGTTGGCTCTCAATCCAGATGATTTGATCACATCAAACCACCGTGGTCACGGACAAGCTATTGCCAAAGGAATTGACCTCAACGGGATGATGGCTGAAATCCTTGGTAAATACACGGGAACCTGTAAAGGTAAAGGTGGATCTATGCATATCGCTGACCTTGATGCTGGTAACCTTGGTGCCAATGGTATCGTAGGTGGTGGTATGGGAATCGCTGTTGGTGCAGCCCTTAGTCAGCAAATGCAACATACAGGAAAAATCGTTGTCTGCTTCTTTGGAGATGGTGCGACCAACGAAGGTGTTTTCCACGAAGCAGTCAACATGGCTTCTATCTGGAACCTGCCAGTCATTTTCTACTGCATTAACAACGGTTATGGAATCTCTGCGGATATCAAGAAAATGACTAATGTAGAGCACATTCATCAACGTAGCGCTGCTTATGGAATCCCTGGAATGTTTATCGAAGATGGCAACAACGTCATCGATGTCTATGAAGGATTTAAGAAAGCTGTAGACCATGTTCGTGGTGGCAATGGGCCTGTCTTGATTGAAAGTGTAACTTACCGCTGGCTTGGTCACTCGTCATCTGACCCTGGTAAATATCGTACCCGTGAAGAAGTGGAATTGTGGAAACAAAAAGACCCAATCGAAAACCTCCGCAAATACCTCATTGAAAACAATATTGCAAGTGCTGAAGAATTGGAAGAAATCCAAGCACAAGTCAAGGAAGCAGTAGAAGCTTCTGTTAAATTTGCTGAGGAAAGCCCATTCCCACCGCTTGAATCAGCCTTTGAAGATATTTACGCAGACTAAGGAGAAAGAGATAAAATGGAAACAAAAACAATGTCCTTCCGTGACACCATTATCCTTGCTATGTCTGAGGAAATGCGTCGCGATGAAAATGTGTTCTTGATGGGAGAAGACGTAGGTGTCTTCGGAGGAGACTTCGGTACTTCTGTCGGAATGCTTGAAGAATTTGGTCCAGAACGTGTTCGTGACTGTCCGATTTCTGAAGCTGCCATATCTGGAGCAGCAGCAGGAGCAGCCATGACAGGACTACGTCCAATCGTCGATATGACCTTTATGGACTTCTCGGTCATTGCCATGGACAATATCGTCAATCAAGCTGCTAAAACACGCTATATGTTTGGTGGTAAGGGACAGGTTCCAATGACAGTCCGTTGTGCAGCAGGTAACGGAGTTGGTTCTGCAGCTCAGCACTCGCAATCACTAGAGTCTTGGTTTACTCATATTCCTGGTCTTAAGGTTGTGGCACCAGGTACACCTGCGGATATGAAAGGATTGCTTAAGTCTTCTATCCGTGATAATAACCCTGTTATCATTCTTGAGTACAAGTCAGAATTTAACCAAAAAGGGGAAGTGCCAGTTGATCCAGATTATACAATTCCACTTGGAGTTGGGGAAATCAAACGTGAAGGTACGGATGTAACAGTTGTTACTTATGGAAAAATGCTTCGCCGTGTGGTTCAAGCTGCTGAAGAATTAGCAGAAGAAGGCATTTCAGTTGAAATTGTTGACCCACGTACCCTTGTTCCGCTTGATAAGGATATCATCATTAACTCAGTTAAGAAGACTGGTAAGGTTGTTCTGGTCAACGATGCCCACAAAACAAGTGGCTATATCGGAGAGATTTCAGCTATTATTTCAGAATCAGAAGCATTTGATTATCTAGATGCACCAATCCGCCGTTGCGCAGGAGAAGATGTGCCAATGCCTTATGCACAAAACCTAGAGAATGCAATGATTCCAACCATTGAAAGCATTAAAGAAGCAATCCGTAAGACATATAACAAAGAATAGTATTACATAAGATAAATTATGTAAAAAATAAAGCAGGCGAGAAACTGTGTATCTTTTAGGTGCAGAGCTCCTCGTCCTTAATATCTTAGTATAGAATTGGAGAGGTCATGGCTGATGACAAGCTAAGAGCGACTCCTGCAGCTAGAAAGTTAGCGGATGATTTAGGGATCAACCTCTACGACGTTTCTGGCTCAGGTGCAAACGGTCGTGTCCACAAAGAAGACGTGGAAACTTATAAAGACACAAACGTGGTTCGCATTTCGCCACTTGCAAAACGAATTGCCCTCGAACATAATATTGCTTGGCAGGAAATTCAAGGAACGGGTCATCGTGGTAAAATCATGAAGAAGGATGTTTTGGCCTTGCTTCCTGAAAATATTGAAAACGACACTATCAAGTCTCCTGCTCAGATTGAAAAAGTGGAAGAAGTTCCTGATAATGTAACACCATACGGTAAAATTGAACGTATTCCAATGACACCAATGCGTAAGGTTATTGCCCAACGTATGGTTGAATCATACCTAACTGCGCCAACTTTCACACTCAATTATGAAGTTGATATGACTGAAATGCTGGCTCTTCGTAAGAAGGTTCTTGAGCCAATCATGGAAGCAACTGGGAAGAAGACTACTGTAACAGACCTTCTTTCACTTGCTGTTGTGAAAACCTTGATGAAACATCCTTACATCAATGCTTCATTGACCGAAGACGGCAAGACCATTATCACTCATAACTATGTCAACCTTGCGATGGCAGTTGGGATGGATAATGGTTTGATGACACCTGTTGTTTACAATGCTGAAAAATTAAGCTTGTCAGAGTTGGTTGTTGCATTCAAAGATGTCATTGGCCGTACCTTGGATGGTAAATTGGCTCCAAGCGAACTGCAGAATTCGACATTCACAATCAGTAACCTGGGAATGTTTGGTGTTCAGTCCTTTGGTCCTATCATCAACCAACCAAACTCAGCTATTCTTGGTGTCAGTTCGACTATTGAGAAGCCAGTTGTGGTCAATGGTGAAATTGTGATTCGCCCTATCATGAGCCTAGGATTAACCATTGACCACCGTGTCGTAGATGGTATGGCTGGTGCTAAGTTTATGAAAGACTTGAAAGAATTGATTGAAAATCCAATCTCAATGTTGATTTAAGAACAAGAGTATTCATTTTAAAGATATAGATAAAGGAAGGAAGACATGGCCTTAGAAGTAATTATGCCAAAAGCCGGCGTGGATATGACAGAAGGACAAATCGTCCAATGGAATAAAAAAGTCGGAGAATTTGTAAAAGAAGGAGAAATCCTTTTGGAAATCATGACTGACAAAGTCAGTATGGAATTGGAAGCCGAAGAAGATGGGTACTTGATTGCCATCCTCAAAGGGGATGGGGAAACAGTCCCTGTAACTGAAGTCATTGGTTACCTTGGGGAAGAAGGAGAAAACATCCCAACAGCTGGAGCAGCAGCGCCAGAAGCTAGCCCAGTGCCTGCAGTTAGTGCCTCAAACGACGATGGTAAGAGCGATGATGCCTTTGATATCGTTGTGATTGGTGGAGGTCCGGCTGGTTATGTGGCAGCCATTAAAGCAGCCCAACTCGGTGGTAAGGTTGCCCTTGTTGAGAAATCTGAACTTGGTGGAACCTGCTTGAACCGTGGCTGTATCCCAACCAAGACTTATCTTCATAACGCTGAAATTATCGAAAACATCGGTCATGCTGCAAACCGTGGTATCGTCATCGAAAATCCAAACTTCACTGTTGATATGGACAAACTTTTAGAAACTAAATCTAAAGTTGTCAATACCTTGGTAGGTGGTGTTGCAGGTCTTCTTCGTAGCTACGGAGTTACTGTTCATAAGGGAATTGGTACAATCACGAAAGACAAGAACGTCTTGGTAAATGGTTCAGAATTGCTTGAAACTAAGAAAATTATCCTTGCTGGTGGTTCAAAAGTCAGCAAGATTAACGTTCCTGGTATGGAATCTCCACTTGTCATGACCAGTGACGACATTCTTGAAATGAACGAAGTGCCAGAAAGCCTCGTTATCATCGGTGGTGGCGTTGTCGGTATCGAACTCGGTCAGGCTTTCATGACATTTGGGTCAAAAGTAACTGTTATCGAAATGATGGACCGTATCGTGCCAGCTATGGACGCAGAAGTGTCTAAGAACCTTCGCTTGATTTTGGAACGTAAAGGTATGACCATCTTAACTGACACTAAACTCCAAGAAATTATCGAGGAAAATAGTCAACTTCGTATCAAGATTGAAGGAAAAGACGATATCATCGCAAGCAAAGCTCTCCTTTCAATTGGTCGTGTGCCAGACCTTGAAGGTATTGGAGATGTTGAGTTTGAATTGGACCGTGGACGCATCAAGGTCAACGAATACATGGAAACTTCTGTTCCAGGTATCTACGCACCAGGTGATATCAACGGTACGAAGATGTTGGCCCACGCAGCTTTCCGCATGGGGGAAGTTGCGGCAGAAAATGCTCTTAAAGGAAATCATGCTGTTGCCAAGTTGAATTTGACTCCTGCAGCTATCTATACTCTTCCTGAAGTAGCAGCAGTCGGTTTAACAGAAGAGCAAGCCCGTGAGAAATACGATGTTGCTATCGGTAAATTCAACTTTGCTGCTAATGGTCGTGCCATTGCTTCTGATGCTGCTCAAGGTTTCGTAAAAGTCATTGCAGATAAGAAATACGGGGAAATCCTTGGTGTTCACATCATCGGTCCTGCAGCTGCAGAATTGATCAATGAGGCGTCAAGCATTATCGAAATGGAAATCACTGTAGAAGAAATGCTTAAGACAATCCACGGACACCCAACATACTCTGAAGTGATGTACGAAGCATTTGCGGATGTTCTTGGAATGGCTATCCATTCACCTAAGAAAAAATAAAATGAAGATAGATTAGACTGGAATTTTTTCCAGTCTCTATCGTATAAAGGGATATCATGAAATATATTATCAATCATTCAAACGACACTGCTTTTAATATCGCCTTGGAAGAATACGCCTTTAAACATCTTTTGGATGAGGACCAAATCTTCCTTCTTTGGATCAATAAACCATCTATCATTGTTGGTCGTCACCAGAACACTATCGAAGAGATCAACCGTGATTATGTTCGCGAAAATGGCATTGAGGTGGTCCGCCGTATCAGTGGTGGTGGAGCTGTTTACCACGATTTAAACAATCTCAACTACACGATTATCTCAAAAGAAGATGAAAACAAGGCTTTTGACTTTAAGAGCTTCTCAACTCCAGTTATCAATACACTAGCTCAACTTGGGGTTAAAGCTGAGTTCACAGGTCGTAATGACCTTGAGATTGATGGTAAGAAGTTCTGTGGCAATGCCCAAGCCTATATCAATGGCCGTATCATGCACCACGGTTGTTTGCTCTTTGACGTTGATTTGTCAGTCCTTGCTAATGCCCTTAAGGTTTCAAAGGATAAATTTGAATCAAAAGGGGTGAAATCTGTTCGTGCTCGTGTCACCAATATTGTTAATGAACTACCAGAAAAAATCACAGTTGAAGAATTCCGTGATTTGCTATTGGAATACATGAAAAAAGAGTACCCAGAGATGACTGAATACGTTTTTTCTGAGAAAGAATTGGCTGAAATCAATCGCATCAAGGATACTAAGTTTGGAACTTGGGACTGGAACTATGGTAAATCACCTGAGTTTAACGTCCGTCGTGGGACAAAATTCACTAGTGGTAAAGTCGAAGTCTTTGCGAATGTCGTCGAATCAAAAATCCAAGATATCAAGATTTATGGTGACTTCTTTGGTATCGAGGACGTTGCAGCTGTAGAAGATGTCCTTCGTGGCGTCAAATACGAACGTGAAGATGTCCTTAAAGCTCTGGAAACTATTGATATTACACGCTACTTCGCTGGTATTAGCCGTGAAGAAATCGCTGAAGCGGTAGTAGAGTAAAGAAAAGCTATTTGTTAGTCATTGTGGATTGCAGAAAAGATATTATCTGGATAGGACAAGTCTTGCAATCTGCTGAACGAGAATCAAAAAGAACTCACTTCCAATGCTTAATAAAAAACTTGGAAGTTTGATCTGAGTCAAGTAAATACGACTATTTGCAATTGAATATTGAGATGAGAAAGTTAGTATTAGATTGACTGTAAGGTGACACAGGCATGAGTTGCTTTTTATAGTATAGACACCACCAAAAGACTATTATTTCTATAGTTGAACGATACCTCAAAAGTTAGACATAGAAAATCTAATTTTTGAGGTATTTTGCAATTCTTAATTTAGGATTTTTTAGTATCAAAAGATGTTTCATAAAATATGGACTCAACCTTTCAACTTAATCCTATTTATTGCTTACTATCCAATAAAATTGAAAAGGATGGAAAAAAGGTTACATTTATGATATAATTTATTTTAAAGACCTTATTAGAAATCTTGAAAGAGTATTAAAAACTTATAATGAGAAAAATTGTTATCAATGGTGGATTACCACTGCAAGGTGAAATCACTATTAGTGGTGCTAAAAATAGTGTTGTGGCCTTAATTCCAGCTATTATATTGGCTGATGATGTGGTGACTTTGGATTGTGTTCCAGATATTTCGGATGTAGCCAGTCTTGTCGAAATTATGGAATTGATGGGAGCTACTGTTAAGCGTTATGACGATGTCTTGGAGATTGATCCAAGAGGTGTTCAAAATATTCCAATGCCTTATGGTAAAATTAACAGTCTTCGTGCATCTTACTATTTTTATGGGAGCCTCTTAGGCCGTTTTGGTGAAGCGACAGTTGGTTTACCGGGAGGATGTGATCTTGGTCCTCGTCCGATTGACTTACACCTTAAGGCTTTTGAAGCTATGGGTGCCACTGTTAGCTACGAGGGAGATAACATGAAGTTATCTGCTAAAGATACAGGACTTCATGGTGCAAGTATTTACATGGATACGGTTAGTGTGGGGGCGACGATTAATACGATGATTGCTGCTGTTAAAGCAAATGGTCGTACTATTATTGAAAATGCAGCCCGTGAACCTGAAATTATTGATGTAGCTACTCTCTTGAATAATATGGGTGCCCATATCCGTGGTGCAGGAACAAATATCATCATTATTGATGGTGTTGACAGATTACATGGAACGCGTCATCAGGTAATTCCAGACCGTATTGAAGCGGGAACATATATATCTTTAGCTGCTGCAGTCGGCAAGGGGATTCGTATAAATAATGTTCTTTACGAACACCTAGAAGGATTTATTGCTAAGCTAGAAGAAATGGGAGTTAGAATGACTGTATCTGAAGATAGCATTTTTGTCGAAGAACAGTCTAATTTGAAAGCAATCAATATTAAGACAGCTCCTTACCCAGGCTTTGCTACTGATTTGCAACAACCTATTACCCCACTTTTACTAAGAGCGAATGGTCGTGGTACAATTGTCGATACGATTTACGAAAAACGTGTAAATCATGTTTTTGAACTAGCAAAGATGGATGCGGACATTTCGACAACAAATGGTCATATTTTGTACACAGGTGGACGTGATTTGCGTGGGGCAAGTGTTAAAGCAACTGACCTGAGAGCTGGTGCAGCTTTAGTTATTGCTGGTTTGATGGCCGAGGGGCAAACTGAAATTACCAATATCGAGTTTATCTTACGTGGTTATTCTGATATTATCGAAAAATTACGTAATCTAGGAGCGGATATTAGACTTGTTGAGGATTAAACCTTAGAGGTGTTTATGAATATTTGGACCAAATTAGCAATGTTTTCTTTTTTTGAAACGGATCGCTTGTATTTGCGTCCTTTCTTTTTTAGTGATAGTCAAGACTTCCATGAGATAGCTTCAAATCCAGAAAATTTACAATTCATTTTTCCAAGTCAAGCTAGTCCTGAAGAAAGCCAGTATGCACTGGCCAATTATTTTATGAAGGCTCCTTTGGGAGTGTGGGCTATTTGTGACAAGAAAACTGAAAAAATGATTGGTTCTGTTAAGTTTGAAAAACTAGATGAAATTAAAAAAGAAGCAGAACTTGGTTATTTTTTGAGAAAAGATGCTTGGTCGCAAGGATTTATGACAGAGGTTGTTAAAAAACTTTGCCAACTTTCTTTTGAGGAATTTGCTTTAAAACAATTGTCCATTATTACCCATCTCGAAAATGAAGCAAGTCAAAAGGTTGCTCTTAAGGCTGGATTTAGTTTGTTCCGTCAGTTTAAGGGAAGTGATCGCTACACAAGAAAAATGCGGGATTATCTTGAATTTCGGTATGTAAAAGGAGAATTCAATGAGTAAGCATCAGGAAATTCTAAGCTATTTGGAAGAATTACCTGTCGGAAAGAGGGTTAGTGTTCGTAGTATTTCCAACCATCTGGGAGTCAGTGATGGAACGGCTTATCGCGCTATCAAGGAAGCTGAAAACCGTGGAATTGTGGAGACTCGACCAAGAAGTGGTACTATTCGCGTTAAATCCCAGAAAGTTGCTATTGAAAGATTAACTTTTGATGAAATTGCAGAAGTGACTTCTTCTGAAGTTCTGGCTGGTCAAGAAGGTTTAGAGAGAGAATTTAGCAAGTTTTCAATCGGTGCCATGACTGAACAAAACATCTTGTCTTACCTTCATGATGGGGGGCTCTTGATTGTCGGAGATCGTACTCGTATCCAATTATTAGCACTTGAAAATGAAAATGCAGTCTTGGTTACAGGTGGTTTCCATGTTCATGATGATGTTCTTAAACTGGCAAATCAAAAAGGAATTCCTGTTTTAAGAAGCAAGCATGATACTTTCACTGTTGCGACCATGATCAATAAAGCCTTGTCAAATGTTCAAATTAAGACGGATATTCTGACAGTTGAGAAACTTTATCGTCCGAGTCATGAGTATGGCTTTCTGAGAGAGACTGACACCGTTAAAGATTATTTGGACTTAGTTCGTAAGAATCGTAGCAGTCGTTTCCCAGTTATCAATCAACATCAGGTCGTTGTTGGAGTTGTAACCATGAGAGACGCTGGCGATAAGTCACCAAGTACCACAATTGACAAGGTCATGTCTCGTAGTCTATTTTTAGTTGGTTTATCGACAAATATTGCCAATGTGAGCCAACGGATGATTGCTGAAGACTTTGAAATGGTACCGGTTGTTCGGAATAATCAAACCTTGCTTGGAGTTGTGACAAGACGAGATGTCATGGAGAAGATGAGTCGTTCTCAAGTTTCGGCTCTACCAACTTTTTCTGAGCAGATTGGTCAAAAACTTTCTTATCACCATGATGAAGTCGTCATTACAGTGGAACCCTTTATGCTAGAGAAAAATGGTGTTTTGGCTAATGGTGTATTGGCAGAAATCTTGACTCATATGACTCAAGATTTAGTTGTGAATAGTGGTCGCAATCTCATTATCGAGCAGATGCTGATCTACTTTTTACAGGCTGTTCAGATAGATGATATACTGCGCATTCAAGCACGCATTATCCATCATACGAGACGATCAGCTATTATTGACTACGATATTTATCATGGTCATCAGATTGTTTCAAAAGCAAATGTGACTGTTAAAATTAATTAGAAACTAGGAGAAAAGATGATAACATTAAAATCAGCTCGTGAAATCGAAGCTATGGACAAGGCTGGTGATTTCCTTGCAAGTATTCATATCGGCTTACGTGATTTGATTAAGCCTGGCGTAGATATGTGGGAAGTTGAAGAATACGTTCGCCGTCGTTGTAAGGAAGAAAATTTCCTTCCACTTCAGATTGGGGTTGATGGTGCCATGATGGATTATCCTTATGCTACTTGTTGCTCTCTTAATGATGAAGTAGCTCACGCTTTCCCTCGTCACTATATCTTGAAAGATGGTGATTTGCTCAAAGTGGATATGGTTTTGGGAGGTCCAATTGCCAAATCTGATTTGAATGTCTCAAAATTAAACTTCAACAATGTTGAGCAAATGAAAAAATACACTCAGAGCTATTCTGGTGGTCTAGCAGATTCTTGTTGGGCTTATGCTGTCGGTACACCGTCCGAAGAAGTGAAAAACTTGATGGATGTAACCAAAGAAGCTATGTACAAGGGTATTGAGCAAGCTGTTGTTGGAAATCGTATTGGTGATATTGGAGCAGCGATTCAAGAATATGCTGAAAGTCGTGGATACGGTGTAGTGCGTGATTTGGTTGGTCATGGTGTTGGCCCAACCATGCACGAAGAACCAATGGTTCCTAACTATGGTATTGCAGGTCGTGGACTTCGTCTTCGTGAAGGAATGGTATTAACCATTGAACCAATGATCAATACAGGTGACTGGGAAATCGATACAGATATGAAGACTGGTTGGGCGCATAAGACCATTGACGGTGGCCTATCTTGTCAATATGAACACCAATTTGTCATTACTAAGGATGGTCCGGTAATCTTGACTAGCCAAGGTGAAGAAGGAACTTATTAAAATAATTAAAAACAGATTGAAGAAAAAGTGGCTCTTTGGACAATTTTCTTCAATTTTTTGGCTCTTTGTCAACTGTA